>CAZMXY010000013.1:14746-43878 GCA_964570345.1 uncultured Rhodothermales bacterium
AGTGGTGCGCCTGCCAATATAGAGGAGTGGTGCGCTCGCCAATATAAGAACATCGGGACCGCGACCCACGGCAATGGATGCGGCCATGCCGGAAATCGGAAATCGAACGACCTAACCTCATCGCCCCAAACGAAAAAAGGCACCTCCAATGATGGAAGTACCTCTTCCGGCGTACGATTCGTGTGGTCCCCTGCTAATTCGAAACGGGGGAAGGCGAGGTATCCGTCGTGTCGGAGACGTCAAGTCCCAATTCAACGGCTACGTCCATGGTGATGTCCTCGACCGTGTCCTGGTTCACGTACAGTAGGACGGGCTGCTGCCCGACCTGCGTGCGCAACACTAGGTCGAGACCCTGCCGTTGCGCGACGACGTCAATCGCATTCTGCACCTTCTCGAGCAGCGGCTGCATGAGCTCCATCTCTCGTTCCGCGAGTTCCTGATCCTTCTGCTGGGCATCCTGCTGGATCTTCTGCTGAATCTGCATGAGTTCCTGCTCGCGCTCTGCCCGCTTCTCTTCCGTCATGAGCGACTGCTGCCGCTGATAGCGAGTTACTCTTTCCTGATAATCCTGATAGAGCGTCTGAATCTCTTGCTGACTGCCCTGATACTCCTGCTGCAGCTGCTGCTGCACTCGCTGATACTCAGGCAAGTTGACGATAATGATTTCATGATCCGTGTAACCTACTTTCAGCGCTTGAGCGCCGGCCGTGGATAGCAAGGCGGGGGCTGCCAGCAGCACGAGGGCGACGACGGCGGAAATTCTCTTAAGCATCTGACTATTCGTATGTTGTCGTATGATTAAAACGCGTACGTGCACTGCCCGCTACGTTCAGCGAGTACCTTGTCCCGTGGTAGATTCAACTTCGATGCCAAGCTCGCTCAGTACCTCGTCGCTCAAATCAAACTGCTCTTTCGCAAACATGAAAAGAAAGTCCCCTCCCTTGTCGAACACGTAATCATACCCTTCCCGCGTGGCGACTTCCTCAATGGCGGCAAGCACTCTTTCTTGAATCGGCCGCATCAATCGCTCCTGCTGCGAGAACAGGTCACCATCCGGTCCGAAATATTGCATTCGAAGGCGTTCCACTTCATCCTCCGCCCGTATGATGTCCTGGCGCTTTCGCTGCCGCTCCTCGTTCGTGTAAAGCAGCTCGCGAGCCTGATACTCGCGAAACATCTCGTCGACTTCTTCCTGACGGTTCTCCAATTCCTGCTGCCAATCCTGAGCCATGCGGTCCAGCTGCTGCTGGATCGTCGTGTATTCGGGCGTTCGTCCCAGGATGTATTCCGAGTCGACATAGCCTATTTTCTGCTGCGCCTGCGCCGAGCCCGAGAGACAAGGCATCAGAACGGCCAGAACGACGATCGAACGCTTAAGGTGCTGATTCATCTTCTATTCGTCTAACCGGAATCGACCTGCGACAGCGGAGCCGGGAAATAGTGTCTAGTTAAGTGGACGGCGCGTCTCGCTACTTCGCCACGCCGCCGCGACGGCATATTTGCGGAAGCGGCCGTGGACAGATGGGTCAGTCGCCAAATCCCTGGCCCAGTGAGAACTGGAAGTACCACTGATTCCGACCGTCGTGACGATTGCTGATCGCGTCGAAGGTGTCGAAGTTGTATCCGTAGGCCAGCTCCAACATGCCCAGGATCGGCAAAAATAGCCGCATACCAACGCCGGCCGAACGAAATAGTTCTGACGGATTATAGGAGTTGAAGCCGTTCCACGAGTTCGCGGCGTCCATGAAGAGGTACGGGGAAGCCGAGATCTGCGGCGTCTGAATTGCGAGCCACTTCAGCTCCGAGGTGTACTTGTTTAGAATCGTGCCTCCGACCGGCTCTTCCCCTCTTCTGGGACCGATTGCAGCCGCCGGATAACCGCGCATGTACACGATGTCGCGTCCAAAGTAGCTCGTGAAGCCCTGGGTATCGAAGGGCGAACCACCTACGATGAAGCGCTCGAAATTAACCGGATCGCCGGTCAGCGAACCGACGTAACCGAAGTCCGAGCTGAATCCGACGGCGAGCTTGGAGACGATCGGCACGTGCCACTGCGATTTGAATCGCCACTTGTGATATTGCACGAACCCACCGATGGGCGGCGCGAGCTCGAGCGAGACGGAAGCCCGGGAGCCGCGCATGGGGAAGATCGGATGGTCGAGAGAGTTGCGTGAGAGGGTCTGCTGTACCGTCGCGATCTGACTGATGCCCTGCGGGATGGTCGAAAACAGACTGTCGTTACGGTAGTACTGATAGCGCACGGCCGTCGACAGGCTGAATTTGTCGTCCGGCCACTTCAGCCGCCGCTCGTAGAAGGCGCGCGCGGATCCGGTCTGCAGCGAACCCGAAGACCCGCCGAATCCCCCCGTGAGGAACGAGGAGCGTCGACCGCCACCGAAGCTGGAATAGGACAGCGAGAACCCCACCGGCGTCGGACGGCCTCTAAACCACGGCTCGGTGAACGAAACGGAGTAGCTCTGGTAATACGTGCCGTTCGTCTGGACCGCCAACGACAGCTTCTGTCCGTCACCGGCCGGAAGCGGTTCCCAGGCCTCGGTGTTAAACAGATTCTGAGCCGAGAAATTGTTGAAGCTGAAGCGCAGCATCAAGACGAGCCCGAAGCTGCCCCACGTTCCGGACAGCTCTAGCTGATCGCTGCCCTGCTCCTCCACCATGTAATTCAGGTCGACTCTCTTCGCGTCTTCGTCGATCGCGATCGCCGGTCCGCCTCCGATCGACTCCTGCGTGAAGTAATTGAGCTGGCTCAGCCGACGAATGGACTCCTGAATCGCGTCGCGGCTGAACGTTTGACCCGGTATCGTATACAACTCGCGGCGTATGACGTGCTCCTTCGTCTTCGTATTGCCTGCGATGTTGATCCCACCAAATTCGTACACGTCGCCCTCCATCACGTCAAAGTGGATGTCTAGAGAGTCGCCGTCCACGACGGTAATCGTCGGCTCCGCACGAAATCGCATATAGCCGCGATTCATGTAGAGGCTGGACACGTCGGAACTATTCCTGTTCGCGTACAGATTTTCCTCGAGTTTCGACCGATTGAACGGCTCGCCCCGCGTAAACCCGAGGGATTCGTTTAGGAATCTATCGGTATAGACCGTATTGCCTTCCCATTCGACATCGCGCACGTAGTAGCGCGGCCCTTCCTCGATGCGGAGTTCGACCACCACACCCGGATCGTCGCCGTTTCGAACGAATACCGAATCCTCCACGATTCGCGCATCGTAGTACCCCCGGTCGTTGTAGTATTGAACGACGCGCCGGAGATCTTCTTCGTACTCGTCTTGATTAAAGGTTGCGGCGCTCCAGAACCGCCACCATTTGTCCTCGTCCGTATTCTTCATCCGCCGTTTGATCCTGGAGTCCGATACGGCCTGATTACCCTGAACCCGGATCTCGTCGATCTCCACCTTCGGGCCGGCGTCGATCTCAAATTCGAGTTGTACATGCCCCTCGGGTGTCGTTTCGCGATGGACGTCGACGGACGTGAGCAAATACCCCTTCTCCTTGAAATAGCTCTTGATCACCTGGTTCGATCGCTGGACGTCGGACGGGCGCACAGGGCTTCCCTTCAGGAGCGGAACTTTGTCTCTGAGATCCTTTCGCTGGCCCCTCTTCACGCCTGAAAACGTGAATTCTGCAAGACGTGGCTCTTCCTGCACTTCGATAGCCAGGAACACCCCGTCGGCCACCTGGCGATCCTCTACGATCTTCACGTCGGAGAAAAGGCCCAGTCGATAGATGGAGCGAATGGCTTCAGCGAGTACTTCGTCGCCCGGAAGCGTTACCTGCTGTCCCACACGTAAACCGCTGGCCTGAGCAACGACGGACTTCGCCGTTTCGCTTTCCACGCCCTCCACCGTAATTCCGAGAATCTCGTATTGCTCCGGCAACCGGTCGTACGGTCCGGCCGACGTGACGGAACCGGGTGAATAGGTTGATTGCGCGGATGCCGGCGGTGCGACGCACACCGACAGGATCAGCAAGAACGTGAGGCGTAAGTGCATAACGTATAATAACTAACGAAAAATCGACGTGAGAAGGGCCGGGGTACTGTACTGAACTGATATGCTCCGGTTTCCCGGCTCAGAACGCCTCTGCGGCCGATCGGCGATTAAACGGAAATCCGTATGATCAACGTCGTACCCTCGCCACGTGTCGCCGGGACCTCCACATGTACTAACGAACGAACGCTAGAACTATTGCCCCGACGATACCCTTCCGAATCGCCGCTCGCGATTCTGAAAGTCGCGAACGGCATCGTATAGCTGTTCGCGGCGAAACGCGGGCCAGAAACAGTCGGTGATGTACATCTCCGTATAGGCCAGCTCCCAGAGAAGAAAATTCGAGATACGATACTCTCCTCCGGTTCGGATCAATAGATCGGGATCCGGAATACCCGAAAGCATGAGATGTGACGCGAAGAGATCCTCGTCGATTTCATCGGGTTCGATCTCGCCTTGCCGGACGCGCCGCGCGAGGTCTCGCGCGGCATACACGATCTCCAGCCGTCCGCTGTACGAGATTGCCATGATAAGCGTCATCCGTTTGTTCTTGGACGTGATCTCGATAGCATCGGAGAGCTCCCGTCGGGCAGCCGCCGGCAATTTGCTCAAGTCTCCGATCGCGGTCAACCGGATGTCGTTTTTCGCGAGTGTCTGCGTCTCCTGGCGAATCGTGTGAACCAGAAGCTCCATCAGCGCCTCGACCTCTGACTCCGGGCGGTTCCAATTCTCGGTACTGAAAGTATAGAGCGTGAGGTGCTTGACGCCGAGCTGCGCGCAGGCCTCCGTGACGTCGCGGACCGACTCGACCCCTTCGTGATGCCCGATCACACGACTCTGACCGCGCTCTCGCGCCCAGCGGCCGTTGCCGTCCATGATCATCGCGATGTGACGCGGAATGTCACCACGCTCTTTGAGCTCGCGCTGTAGGGCGGCATCCAAAATAGATGCAGAGTCTCCGTTAACCGAAAGGTTCTCTTTCACCATTCTGTCGTACTAGAGACGCAGAATATCGTTGAAAATGAGGAACGTCATGAAGGCGAGCAGCAAGATCATGCCTACTTGCTGCGTGATCATCCGAAATCGAAGCGACGGTTCCCTTCGCGTCACGGCCTCATACAGAAGGAACACGAGATGGCCGCCGTCGAGCACCGGAATCGGGAGGATGTTAATGATCGCGAGCGTGATGGAGAGGATCGCAACGATCCTCCAGAAAAAAGGCGCACCCAGGTCCGCGGCTTCCTTCGTGACCTGCGCGATCATGATCGGACCGCCTACGTTTTCCTTGAAATTTTCCTGACCCGTAAACACTCTTGCCAGACTGATCGCGATCGCCTTCGTATTTACCCAGCCCTCTTCGATTCCTGCCCCAATTGCTCGAATCGGAGAATATGTTCGCTGTTCGATACCGAACTCCTTCGCCAGTATGGGAAACGTGGGAGCTCCCACCCCTAGAATGTACCGGTCGCCCTCACGCATCGTCGTTGTCTCCGCTTCGAAGACCACCCAGCCCGGCCCCCGCTCCACGATGCGGGCCGGCATCTCGCCCTCCTGACTGCTGAGCAGGGAGTCCGGCCTTCGCCACCGGATCGTGACGGGCTCCGTCCCGACTTGTTGAAGCACGCCGGTCATCTCGTCCCAGTATTTTACCGGAACGTCGCCGATCGACAGGATGCGATCACCGGGCTGGAGTCCGATCTTTTCGGCGGGCGCGTCGCTTGAGATTCGGCCTACGATGCTGGGCAGATAGGAAATTCCGAGTCTCCCTTCACTTCGATTGAGCTGCGTGAAGATGTCTTCCGGCCCCCGCATCGTCAACCGCTCGCCGTTTCTCTCGACGGTTATCGTAAGGGGCTGAGAGATCAGCGATTCCACGCTCCGAATGTCGTCGAAGTCCTCGACTTCCTTGCCGCTGATCGCGACGATCCGATCGCCGGTGCGAAGCCCGATCCGATATGCGATCGACCCTTCTTCAACATAGACGCCCTCGACGTTCTCCGCGGGAATGTACGTCTCTCCATACGCCATCTTCAATCCCGCGAAAATGACGAACGCCAGGACCACGTTAAACACGACCCCTGCCGTGATTACGATAATGCGTTGCCAGACCGGCTTCGCCCGAAACTCCCACGGCTCCGGGTCGCGATGCACGAATTCGGTATCCATGCTCTCATCAATCATCCCAGCGATTTTGACGTAGCCGCCAAGGGGCGTAGCACCGATGACGTACTCCGTCTCACCAACTTTTTTTGAGAAGATCTTGGGCGGAAACCCGACCGAGAATCGATCGACCCGCATCCTAAAGAGCTTCGCGAAGAGGAAGTGGCCCATCTCATGCACGAACACCAGAATCGTGATCGCGAGGATCACCCAGAATACGTAAGAGAGGGTTTCCAGAAGGGATTCCATGCGATGTCGTTAGCTGAAACGCCGCGAGCAGCAAGGATCGCGCGAAGGGATGGGTGCGGCAATCAATCCGCAGGCGCCTCTTAAATTGTACCCACTCTGGTGTGTTCCACTACGAAGGCACGCGTTTTTCGGTCGACGGCGACGAGGTCATCGAGCGTTTCGACCCGCGTGTGCCCCATGCTCTCGAGAGCATCCGCCAGCAAGTAGGCGATGTCGGTGAATCGTATCCTATCATTGAGAAACAGTGAAACGGCCGCTTCATTGGCCGCATTCAATACGGCCGGTGCCGATCCCCCGGCCCGGAGGGCGTCATACGCGAGACCGAGACACGGAAACTTGTCGAGGTCCGGCTGCTCGAAGTCGAGACAGGCGACGGCGGACCAGTCGAGCCGCTCGTGCGGCGCAGCCCAACGATCGGGGTAGCTCAGCGCGTACTGAATCGGCACCTTCATGTCCGGGATGCCCAGCTGAGCCTTGGTCGATCCATCCGCAAACGAGACCATCGAATGGATCACGGACTGCGGATGCACGAGCACCGATATGCGTTCCACGTCGATGCCGAACAACCAGCGGGCTTCGATCACCTCCAGGCCCTTGTTCATCATCGTTGCCGAATCGATCGTGATCTTGGGGCCCATCGACCAATTCGGATGATCGAGCGCCTCCGCCTTCGTAATGGAGGCGAACATGGCTCGGTCCCGGGTCCGGAACGGGCCGCCCGATGCGGTAAGGACGAGTTCTTCGACTTCGTTACCGGACTCTCCCACCAGGCATTGAAAGATGGCCGAATGCTCGCTGTCCACCGGTATGATCACACCATCGTGATCGGCGAGCAGACGCTGGACCAGGGCGCCTGCGACGACGAGCGTCTCTTTGTTCGCGAGAGTCACTTTCTTCCCGGCACGCACGGCGGAAAGAACCGATTCGAGTCCGGCAATTCCAACCATGGCCGCGACGACCGTGTCGACCTCGGGCAGCGTGGCGGCGGTACAAATCCCCTCTCTGCCGGTAAGCACTTCAATTCCCGTCCCTTCGAGTCGATCGATCAGCACGCGCGCGGACGCCTCGTCACCGATGACGACGCAATCGACCCTGAACTCCAGCGCCTGCGCGGCGAGGAGGCTGACGTTCGAATGTGCCGTTAGAGCGCGGACACGAAACCTTTCTGGGAAAAGTCGAACGACTTCGAGTGTCTGCGTACCGATCGACCCGGTAGAACCGAGAATACTCAGCTGCTGTACGCGGCGATCGGTCCGAGAGGAGTCTTTAATCTTCACTGGGGCCTCCGACGGACAAATGACGAGCTACTCGCCACGCGGCCGGCACGTCGTTTGATGTAATCCGGTGATTCAGTGAAACTTACCTCGAAGGCCGGCAATATTAAAGAACCGACCACGCCCGTCTCGTAGTTTCGTCTATTTTTTCATCGCACCGCTCACGTGGAATATCCGACGTTCTCAGATCTGCGCCGCCTTACAGCGTTTCTGGCCGTATGTGTCGTCCTGGCCGTTGGTTCGCCTCCCGCCGGCGCGCAGGAGATCGACAGCACACAGGCGGCGCGCTTTCAGCTAGCCGACGCCTTCTTACGCGCGGGACAGTTTGACCGGGCTATCAGCCTCCTGGAAGATCTATACGCCGGCTCGCCGAGCAATTATGCCTTCTACGCCAAACTGGCGGAAGCGTTGGAGAACGTAAAACGCTACGACGACGTCATCGACATGGTGAACGACAGGCTCGTCGCCGAACGCACGCCGGAATTGATCTCGGATCTGGCACGACTGTATTATCTGAAAGACGAGGAAGAACGGGCATACACGACGTGGGACGAAGCCATCGAGACGGCGCCCGAGAACGCGAACACCTATCGTGTGGTTTATCAATCCCTTGTGGAGGTTCGCCAATTTGAGCGTGCCATCGAAGTGCTCGAACGTGCCCGAGAGACGACCGGGAAGCACGACGGATTTCGCAGCGACCTCGCCTATCTCTACAGCTTGACGGGGCGACACGAGTCGGCAATGGAGGAATACCTCGCCCTCTTGAACGAGAACGAGCGTCAGCTCGGGTTCGTTCGCGGACGCCTGAGCCGATTCGTCGAGCAAGAGGAAGCCCTTCGTTCCAGCATCGCAGTGACGGCCCGCGCCGTCCGGCAGGTGCCGCTCAACCGTTCGTACCGGGAGCTCCTCGGTTGGTTGTACGTCGAAGCGAAGAGCTTCGAGCAGGCGCTCGAAGCATACCGGGCCATCGATCGGCTCGAGCAAGAAGACGGGCAGGTGCTATTTAACTTTGCTCAGATGGCCGGCGATGCCGCGGCCTATGACGTCGCCTCTGACGCGTTTCAGGAAATTCTGAGTCGATATCCCGATGCGCCGTCCGCACCGCAGGCGCTCGCCGGATCGGGCGAGATGCACGAACGGTGGGCGGAAAAGTCCCGCGAGCGCGCGTTCGACCATCGTGAGAACCGCGTGAACGCACCACACTTTGAGAAGGCGCTCGAGATCTACGAGACGTTTCTGAAACGCCACCCCTCTCATCCCCTCTATCCGACCGTGCTCCGGCGTATCGGACGCCTTCAGCAGGACGTCTTCATCGACCTGTCCTCCGCCGAAGCCACGCTACGCGAAGTCGTCTCGCGGTACCCCCAGTCGACAGCGGCTGACGAGGCGGAATTCGACCTCGCGCGCCTGGCCCTCATGCGGGGACAAATCGACGAAGCCCGGCTCCGATTTTCTCGTCTCGGAGAACGCTTGCGTACGGGTGAATTGGCCGAACAGGCACGCTTTCGTCTCGCCCAACTTCATTTTTTCGCAGGCGAATTCGACGCGGCGCAGACGATTGTCGAGGTCATAGACGTGAATACGTCTACCGACGTCTCCAACGACGCTATTGAGTTGAAACTCTTATTGATGGAAAATCGCGGTCCGGACTCACTGGACGTGCCGCTGCGACAATTCGCACGTGCCATGCTCTATGACGAGCAGCGGCGTCCTCAAGCAGCGCTCGACACGCTCGACACGATGCTGGCGGAACACGCGCGACACGCGCTTGCCGACGACGCACGGTTTTTGCGGGCGAACGTCCTACGAAAGCTGGGTCGGAGTCTCGAAGCGCACGACGCGTTCGCCGAGCTACCGTTGATGCATCCGCAAAGTTTTCTCGCCGACCGGTCCCTTTTTGCAGCAGCCGAGATCCAGGAACACGAACTCGGAAACAACGAAGCCGCCGTAGAGCTCTATTCCAAGCTCCTGTCTACGTATCCGGGATCGCTTCTCGCCCCCGAGGCGCGAGCGCGCATCCGCACGTTGCGGGGCGACGGCGTATGACCTCTCAGGACGAACCGGCCGCAGCGCGGGGCCGGCGTCCCTTCCAACAGATCACCGCCCTACCGTCGAACCGATCAGTGCCGATGCCGAACACGATGCCGACCGCCACGTCACGACTGAAACCGTGGGTGCTTCATGCTCTAGCGGCTTTGATGTGTGTCCTTCCCGCGCAAAGCCAGGACGTGCTCATCCCTATGGACGCCCGGCAGTCCAATCACCTGAAAGCGTACGGCGTCGCTTTCTGGGTCCTCGAGCGTGGACAGAACGTGGATTGGCTGTTGAATTATCGAGGCGGCTCGTTCCTCATCGGGGAGATTCAAGGCCTCGAGGAGGAGCTCAACATTCGCGGCGTGCAATTCGAGCGCGTCAGTGGTGCGCAGACGGCCCAAATCATCGCGGAAGTGGAAAGTGACGACAGCAATACGGCCGTCGTGCGCCTGGAGCGGGCACCGAACATCGCGGTCTACGCACCTGATCAGACCCTTCCATGGGACGATGCCGTCCTCCTCGCACTCGAGTACGCCGAGGTCCCGTATGAATTGATCTACGACGACGAGGTGCTCGACGGGGACCTCGAGCGTTACGACTGGGTGCATCTGCACCACGAAGACTTCACGGGGCAGTATGGCAAGTTTCTGCAATACCGAAACATGCCCTGGTACATAGAACAACAGCGGAGCGCCGAAAAAGTCGCGCGCCGACATGGATTTCGGAAAGTCAGTCAGCTCAAGCTCGAGGTGGCTCACCGCATCAAGGACTACGTCATGAAGGGGGGATTTCTATTCGCTATGTGTTCGGGGACCGACACGTATGACATCGCTTTGGCCGCGTACGCCACGGACGTCGTCCCGGCCGAATACGACGGCGACCCGGTAGACCCCAATGCCGTGGAGAAGCTCGACTTCAATGCAACGATGGCATTCACCGATTTTCGACCGATCTTCAATCCGGGCGAGTACGAACACTCCGACATCGACACGGGGCCGCCCCCGTCCCAGCTTCGGAACCCGACGCTCGACTATTTTACGCTCTTCGAGTTCAGCGCGAAGTGGGACCCTGTACCGACCATGCTGACACAGAACCACGTCTCGACGATCAAGGGATTTATCGGCCAGACGACCAACTTCCGCAAAGACTTGATTAAACCGAGCGTCGTCGTGTTGGCGGAGGCGCCTGGTCGCGACGAAGTGAAATACCTCCACGGCAATTCAGGACAGGGCACGTTCACCTTCTATGCGGGCCATGATCCCGAAGATTATCAGCATTTCGTCGGCGACCCGCCCACGGATCTGAATCTCCACAAGAGCTCGCCCGGTTACCGCCTCATCCTCAACAACATTCTCTTCCCGGCGGCAAAGAAGAAGAAGCAGAAAACGTGAGCCGGCAGCCGAATCGGAGAACCAGGACGCGAATGAGCCACACGACGTCCACGGTGGCGGCAAAAACCGTCGCTAATTCCCGCTGCACAATGACGGAGATCGTGCTGCCCAACGATACGAACGGACTGGGCAACATGATGGGCGGGCGGCTGCTGTATCTCATGGACAAGGCCGCCTCCATCTCAACTCAGCGCCACGCGAATCGAGTCTGCGTGACGGCCGCGGTCGACTCCGTCGAATTTAACTCGCCCATTCGGCAAGGCGAGATCGTGATCATCGAGAGCCAGGTGAATCGGGCCTTCCGTACGTCGATGGAAGTGGAACTCAACGTCTGGGCGGAGAACCCGCACGCACAAACGAGAAGAAAGTGCAACCGCGCCTTCTATACGTTCGTAGCCGTCGACGAAACCCTCCAACCCACGCCCGTGCCCCCGATCCAGCCGGAGAGCGACGAAGAACGCGAGCGCTACCGGGCAGCTGAAAAGCGGCGCGAGCTCCGTCTCGTCATGTCGGGGCGAATCGAACTCAAGGACGCCATCACGCTCAAAGAGGACGTGCTGGCAGTCATCCGGGGAGGAGAGTAGATTCAGCGATCCGCCGTTTTGTCCGCCTACGCCGATTTGGTTATCATGGCTCCCGCACGTCGCGTAACGACTCTGGCCGCCGTAGCAACCGCGTTGCTGCTCGGCGTCGCCGTGCCCGCCTGCGCTCAGTCACCGGCCGGATCGATCGGGTTAGGGGGACAAATCGGGGATCCGTCGGGGCTCGCGCTGAAAGTCTACCAGCGGCCGGGATTCGCTTACGACGTCCTCGCCGCCTGGGATCTTGACGACTTCTTCTTTCTCAATGGACACGCGCTCTACGAGAAGGAAATTCCGGATTCGCCGCTTCGCTACTATCTGGGGCCCGGAATCGTGTTAGGATTCAGGGACGATCGTCCGGCGAGAGACGAGGCCGAGGTCGTCGTCGGCATCAGTGGCCAGTTCGGATTGAATTTTTTCGTCGAGCAATTCGAAGTATTCTTACAGATCACGCCACGCTTGCACGTCATACCCGACACCGACGGCGACATCGGAGGGGGTGTCGGATTGCGCTACTACTTCTAGTCACGGCGCGGGCGAGGCGCAGGGAAATGTGGCTCGACCACACGATCCGTCACGCTGCAAAACGGACTCCCTGCTTTCGGCTATCTTCTGGCGAACGTGGATGCTCTGACGGATCAGTCGTCGCCGGTAACACGTTCACCCCCGCGTCGATTCATTCGTGGAGCGATCGTTCGGCCATCTGAAGTGTTTCAATGCTGTATAAACGTGTCCTCATAACGGGAGCCAATGGATTGCTGGGTCAAGAGCTCGTCGACCTGATGAGTCGATACCCGGAATACGACGTCCTGGCAACGGCGCGGGACGCCGTTCCGCGGTTCAGGGCGCAGTCCTGCGGATATGCCCCTCTCGACGTGACCGTTCCCGATGACGTGAGCCGGCTTTTTCAGGACTTTACGCCATCGGTGGTCATCAACTGTGCCGCCATGACGCAGGTAGACCAGTGCGAGATCGATCGCGACGAATGTTGGAAGGTGAACGTTGAGGCCGTCCAGCACCTGGCCAAGCAGTGCCACTCGGTCGGATCCCATTTCATCCAGGTTTCGACCGACTTCGTCTTTGACGGACACGACGGTCCGTACAGAGAGGATGCACGGCCGAATCCAATCAGTTTTTACGGAAAGTCGAAACAGGCGGCAGAGAATGCGGCGCGCGACGCGGGTTTGGACAAATGGTCCGTGGCTCGTACCGTGCTGGTCTACGGTACGGGTGACAAGCTAAGCCGGTCCAACTTTGCTCTGTGGGTCCTCGAGAAGTTGTCGAACGGCGAGTCCATACACGTCGTCACCGACCAGTATCGAAGTCCGACGTATGCCCCGGATCTCGCTTCCGGAATTGAGCGCATCGCCCGATACGGTAAGGACGGCATTTTCCACCTTTCGGGGCGGGAGTACCTTTCTGTGTATGATTTCGCCCGGACCATTGCCGACGTGTTCGATCTCGACCCTGCACTTCTCCAGCCGACCGATAGTACGAAGTTCACGCAGACTGCCACGAGACCTCGTAAAACCGGATTCATCATCCTCAAAGCGGAGACCGAGCTCGGCTATCGGCCGCGACCACTGGAAGGCGCACTTCGACATTTGGGCGCGCGCCTGGGTTTACCGGCCACGGCGTCCTAAGGGCCGACCGAGATCGCTCAGGCGGGTACGGCCACGGCTCATCCGATACACCCGGCGAATCGCGCTCGCTTCGAGGTCAATTCATCCCAAACTGACGAATCGACTCGCCCGTCCTTGGTATATAGCCTTACGAACGCATCAGGCCCTGGGAGACCGCCCAACTCGTCCAAGACCACCTCATGATCGACATACGGATACTTCGCGACGATCCGGAGCGCGTACGCGAGGCCATGCGGCGGAAAGGGTATGATGACGTAGGCGTCGTGGACCGCCTGGTGGAGCTTGACGTCGCGCGTCGCAATGCCGTCACGGAGCTGCAAGAGGCACAAAATCGCTCGAACTCCGCGTCGCAAATGATCGGCCGTCTGATGCGCGAGGGAAAGAAGGACGAGGCGCAGGGGCAAATTGCGGAGACGGCGCGACTCAAGGAACGAATCAAGGAGCTCGAAGACGTCGTCCGAACAGTCGAAACCGAGCAGGAAAAACTCATGCTCGAGATTCCCAACATTCCGCACCCTTCGGTGCCGGTGGGATCGAGTCCGGCCGAAAATGCCGTGGTTGAAGAGTACGGCTCGAAGCCGGATTTTCAGTTTGATCCGCTACCCCACTGGGAACTCAGCGATCGACACCGGCTCATTGACTTCGATCGTGGCGCGAAAGTCTCGGGGGCCGGATTCCCGTTTTATCGCGGCAAGGGGGCGCGACTGCAGCGCGCCCTTATCAACTTCTTCCTCGACGTCGCCGTGGAAGAAGGCGGTTATACCGAGCTCCAAAGTCCCGCACTCGTGAATGCAGACAGCGCTATGGGTACCGGACAGCTGCCGGACAAGGAAGACCTGATGTACGAAGTGCTCCGCGACGGGCTCTACCTCATCCCGACGGCGGAAGTCCCCGTCACGAATCTCTTTCGAGACGAAATATTGGAGGGCGAACTGCCCATTAAGTTTGCGGCTTACACTCCGTGCTTCCGGCGAGAGGCCGGTTCCTACGGAAAAGAGGTCCGTGGGCTCAATCGCCTTCATCAGTTCGACAAGGTCGAGCTGGTGCATTTCGTTGAACCGGAGACGAGCTACGATGCCCTCGAGCAGCTCCGTCATGACGCGGAAAGGCCGCTTCGAAAACTCGGGCTGCCGTACCGGGTGTTGCTCATGTGCACGGGCGACATGGGATTCACTCAGACGAAGAAGTACGACCTCGAGGTCTGGAGTGCCGGGCAACGGCGCTGGCTGGAAGTCTCCTCGATTTCCAACTTCGAGTCCTTTCAGGCGCGACGAATGCAGATCAGGTATAGGACGAAAGACGCAAGGAAACCGGTCCTGATTCACACGTTGAACGGATCGGGGCTCGCGCTGCCTCGCGTGGTGGCCGCGCTGCTCGAGCATAATCAGCGGGTCGACGGCACCATTGAAATCCCGGAGGTCCTGCGCCCGTACACGGGGTTCGACACGATTCCGTAGCTCTATCGGTTGAGATAGGCGAGCGCTCGTTCGGCCGCTCGGAATCCGCACATGCCGTGCACGCCGCCCCCCGGTGGCGTCGACGCAGAACACAGGTAGACGCCGTCTATCGGCGTCCGATACGGGTCCGGCGAGAGTACCGGACGCGCGACGAGTTGGCGCAGCGACGCCGTCCCTCCGTTGATGTCACCGCCGACGAGATTCTCGTTCTTCGCCTCCATGTCCGCCGAGTTCATCACGTGGCGCTTTACGATGCAGTCGCGGAAGCCCGGCGCAAAACGCTCGATTTGACGTTCGATCCGGTCGGTCATGTCGACGGTCGACCGCAATGGAACGTGACAGTACGCCCAAAGCGTGTGCCCGCCTTCCGGAACGCGCTCCGGGTCGAACCGGCTGTGCTCGGCCGCCAGGACGAACGGCTTCGCCGGATGCCGACCTTCGGCGACGGCTCTTTCCGACTCGGCGATCTCTTCGAGCGTCCCCCCGACGTGAACCGTTCCTGCCCGGCTGCAGGCGTCCGCCGTCCACGGCACCGGCTCGCTCAGCGCATAATCGAGCTTGAATACGGAGGGACCGTATCGATACCGAGCGAGTCGCCGGCGATAACGTGTCGGCAGCCAGTCATTTGCGATCTTTACGAATTGACGCGTCGTGACGTCGAGCAGAGTTACGTCGGATGGCGGGAGTTCCTCGAGGCGTCTGACGGTACGACCGGTTTCGATCTCGCCCCCGAGCGAGTGGAAAAGTCCCGCCAGCGCGTCCGCGATCGACTGGGCTCCTGCACGCGGCATCGGCCATCCGACCGCGTGACCGGCTCCTCCCATAACGAGACCGATGGCCGAGGACCCCGGCGCTTCCAACGGCAACAGAGAATGGGCGGACAAGCCCGCGAATAAAGCCCTTGCCTCCACCGTCCGAAAATGACGCGCCGCCAGCATGGTGGCGGGTTGCAGTGCGCTCAATCCGAATCGGGCCAGGAGCAGCGGGCGTTTCGGTACGTGAAGGAGCGGGCGGAGCACTTCGTCCGTAATGGCGTCCCAGTCCTTCGACAGCGGACGCATCAGTCGATCATACGCGGCTGCGTCTTCTCCGAGATTCAGCATCGTCTCGTCGAGCGACCGGTACATGATCGCCGCACGTCCGCCGTCCAGCGGATGGGCGAGCGGGACGTGGGGATGAACCCATTTTAGCCCGAATCGCTCCAACTCCAGCGTGCGAAAAAACGGCGAGCCTGCCGCCAGCGGGTGAATCGCGGAACAGACGTCGTGAACGAAACCTGGCTGCGTCAATTCAGCCGATCGTGCGCCACCCCCTATCGTATCGTTGGCCTCGATTAGCAGAACCGAACGATTCTCCTGGGCCAGCCTGACCGCCGCCGCGAGGCCGTTTGGACCGGCGCCCACCACCACAGCGTCGAATTGGCTACTCATCCTGGCTCGGCGGAATGGAATCACGTACGTCCGATCGACAGGAGATGATCGTTCCTGCGAAAATAACGGTGGCCGTCGTCAATTGATGGCCTTCGTCAATAAACGCCTCCAGCCGCCTCGTGTCCACCCCCACGCGTCAAAAGCTTGCACGATCGGCGTATCTCGACTCGCGTGCGGTACGTTCGCGTGACGTGACGGCAAGGCGCCGTCCTCCGTGAACGCCAACGGCGCTCGACGCGGCGCCACGAAATCGCACACGGCATGGAGCGGCCTATTCCGCGCGCTCTTCGGACGGTGCGTCCGAACTCACGACCGTCTCGCGACCGTTCACGACGCCCATACGCGTACTTCCATCTCGAGCGTCGTCGCCGGGAAACTGTCGGACGTGTTGCTTGCGTGGTCGCTTTCCCGTTCCCGCAGCGGTCGGCGAAGCCTCGTGGATGTAATAGTCTGAATTAGGCAGCGTGTCGTTGTGGCGACGGGCTGCATCCGACGCCGCGCGCATACTTTCGTCGGCGTTTCGGTACAATGCGCGTACGTTCTCGTGGAAAGCAATCTCGAACAAGTCGAAAAGATGGCGAAACGCCGTTTTGTCTCGGTCGAAGTCCGGCCCGGACTCGCCGTTTCGAATCTGGCGATCGAGCTTCGAGAGCGCGGCGGTCAGACCGAACAGCATCACCGCGTTGTCCGCTAGACGTGCCTGCACGACCTGTCGCTTGATGATCGCCTCGCGATGCCTCTTGCTCACGATTTTGAAGGCGTGGGCATGATGCCGAATCAGGTCCGCAAGCCGATCGGCGAAGGGCCGCAAGGAGGGATACACGCCATTCACGTCTGGTGCTCGGGGCACGAGGCCGAGGAAAAGCTCTGCTGCCAGTGGTACGGCCCGCTTCATGATGGTTGGATTCAGTCCGTTCGTGACGACTCGGCTGAGGTTGTCGCGGATGGAGTCGCTCTTTCGCCAGGCGACCGCGTCCTGAACGCCGAGCATCGATTCAGCCAGCTGCTTTCCACCATAGGCGAAAATAAATGACTGCATTACTTCGTTCGCACCCTCGACGATGCGATGAATTCGATTGTCTCGCCAGATGCGCTCGAGCTCGTTTTCGGTGACGTAACCTTCGCCTCCCATAATCTGCATGGCGTCGTCGATGACCGCCCAACCGTAGTGCGAGCAGAATACCTTCGTCGCGGCCGTCTCGAGCATGACGTCCGTGTCACCGCGGTCAAGCATGCCTGTCGTGAGATAGAGAACGGCGTCCATCGCATACGTGTAGGCTGCCATCCGCGCAATGCACTGCTGTACGAGTTCGAAGTCCGCCAGCGGGCGGTCAAACTGGTGGCGCGTCTGCACCCATTTGACGCTCTGGTTGGTGGCAACCTTCGCTGCTCCGCTGACACCGGCCGAAAGCGTGCAACGGCCGTAATTGAGACAGCTCAGCGCCACGACGAGCCCCTTGCCCTCCTCATGAAGCAGATTGGCTTTAGGGACGCGCACCTCGTTGAATCGTATCCGGGCTTGCCACGTACCCCGAATGCCGGCCTTACTCCGGTTTTTTTCGAATATCTCGATCCCTTCCATGTCCGGCGTGCAGATTAGAGCGGTGACGCCGTCCTTCGTCCTCCCGGTTTGTGGATCGCTAACGGAATGTTTCGTCATCACGGTGAAGACACCCGCCATTGCGCCCGAGGTGCTCCACTTCTTCTCTCCATTGATAACGTAATACTCGCCGTCGTCCGATTTCACACACGTCGTTTCCTGCCCCGCGGCATCCGAACCTGCATTGGGCTCCGAGAGACAGAACGCCGACATCGTGTCGGTTGCCACCATCGGCAGGTACTTTCGCTTTTGCTCCTCATTTCCGAAGAGCATGATGGCTTTGCAGCCGATCGACTGATGGGCCGAAACCACGACCGCCGTCGATGCACAGTATGCGCCGATCAGCTCGAGAACGCGATTGTACGACGTCACACCGAGGCCGAGCCCGCCATACTCTTCCGAAATCGTCATCCCCATCACGCCGAGATCGAATAGCCGACCGATGCACCATTCAGGGATGTATTCGTCTCGATCGATCAGAACCGCCGGGTGCTCGTCTCGGAGGTACGCCTCCAACCGCTCGAGCAACGCATCCGTTTTTCTGCGCTCCTCTTTCGTTTCTTCGGGATAAGGAAAGACCAGGTCGTCTCGGAAACGGCCCCAGAACATGTTCTTGATCAATCCCATCTGGGACGGCTCGGGTCCCAACATGGTCTCGACGTCCTGGATCATCCTCTGATCTTGTGCCGATATGTTCTTCAAACGATTGATGCTGGACTCGGACATGTATGTACCTTCGCGAATGTTCTTCGGCTTGAATTCGGCGTACCGCAACTACGGGAGGCTTCCATAACCGTGCCGATTCTCGAAAGCGCTCGGCGGACTTCCGATCCTATGAGACGAGATTCTTACGCCGACTCGAATCGGCAGGCAAGTCCCGACCTATCTCAGAAGCGCTTCCGGAGCGGCGGCTGCAAGTACATCCGACAAAATTCTCCTGTTCCTCGAATCGGCCCGGCGCCCCTGCCGCGCTTTTCTCGTATCGAAATGCGTAATTCTCTGTCCACTCGAGGGCAAGACGAAATGTAACAGCGATGAAGGATCGACACTTCACGAAACGTCTTCGTGAAATTCAGGCTAAGCACTCGTCCGTCCTGTGCGTGGGGCTGGACCCCGACCTGAGCCGCCTTCCCCGACACCTCCTTGATCGCTTCGATCCACCAGACGCCGTCCTCGCCTTCAATGAGGCGCTCATCGAATCGACGCACGACGTCGTCGCGGCCTACAAGCTAAATCTGGCCTTTTTCGAGGTGTTGGAAGAACGGTGCTGGGACGTGGTGCGCCGAACCGTCGCATTCGCACCCGACGACGTGCTGACAATCGCCGACGGGAAGCGATCCGACATCGGAAATTCTGCGCGATTCTACGCCGAGGCTGTATTCGGAAGGCTCGGATTTGACGCATGCACCGTGTCCGCGTACATGGGACGGGACAGCGTCGACCCCTTTCTGGATTTTGCCGGCCGCGGTGTCTTCGTTCTGGTGCGAACTTCGAACCCCGGAGCCCGCGACTTTCAGACACTCGACACCGGGGGAGTGCCATTGTTCGAACGCGTTGGGCGCACGGTGATGACGTGGGATCACGACCGGCCGGGAAGCGTCGGCTTCGTCGTGGGTGCCACCGACACGGCCGCCCTTCGATCGATTCGAGAATTCGCGCCGAACGTTCCGATTTTGACGCCCGGTGTCGGCGCGCAGGGCGGGAACCCCGCCTTAGTGATGCAGGCCGCCGGATCGGGTCCCGTCCTTGTAAGCAGCAGCCGGCAGATCATCTACGCCTCACCGAGCGAAGACTTCTCGGCGGCAGCCAGGCGAGAGGCCGACGCACTGCGCACCGCCCTCAACCACCCCTAACCCGTCCTCCCGGTCCCCCGTCCTCACGTTCTCACCTTTCCGCGTTACGTTTCCGCGGCTGTTCGTGTCTAGTGAGAGGCAAGCCGTTCATCGAGAGGCTTCCCTTCGAACGACCGACACGAACGCATCCTTTTGTCGCCATGCCACCGTCGCCCGAATCCTCGCCCTTCCCCCTCTTCTACGGACTCTCGGAGGACGTTTTCGAAGTGCTTCTTCATGAACCCGATCCCGAACGGCGCGACGTGCCGGAAGCGCTCGTACAGGATCTCTGGCGAAATCAACGATTCGACCGATCGGGACTCATGACGGTTGGCGGGATGCCCATCCGAATTCTCGATCCCGGTCGTCTCAACACGGATCAAGGCCCGGATTTTCTCGACGTCCACATCGAAATCGGATCCACTTCGTGGCATGGCGCCGTCGAGGTCCACACGACGTCGGGCATTTGGATCGATCATGCCCACGACAAAGACGCAGTCTACAACGCCACGCTGCTCCACGTGTCTCTCTACTCCGACATCTGGACTGGAAGGCTCAGCCGCGCCGACGGGACGATCCTGCCCGAGATCGTCTTGTATCCTCGCCTTGAGGCGCCTTTGCGTCGATTGATCCATGCCTTTCACACCCGATCAACGCGGACGCTCGCATGTGCAGCCGGGTGGAAGCGCGTGCCCGACACCGTGCGCGCTCCGTGGATACGCGCGCTGGGAATCGAGCGATTCGAAGAGAAGAAGCGCAAGATGGCATCCGTCGAGTCGCTCGATCGGCGGCTATACGAGGACCTCTTCGCGGCTCTGGGTTATTCGAAAAACGCAGAGGCCATGCGAACGCTGGCCGGCGTCGTCTCGATCGAAAGGGCACGGCGGCTCGACGATCCTCTCGACCTGGAAGCCGTCTTCTTGGGTTGTGCAGGACTAATACCGCATCCTGCCGAATTGCTGGATGCCGATCGTGTGACGGCAGACTACGCCATGGAGCTCCACGATCGGTTCGATCGAATCAATCATCGTTTCGAGTTGGAACCCATGCCTGACACGGCGTGGCGATTCTTCCGCCTCCGACCGGCCAATTTTCCACCTCTGCGGATCGCTCAGGCCGCGGCCCTGTTCTCGCCCGTCGCCGGATTCCTTCGCGACAATCCCATCGAGCGCGCACGTCGCGTCCTATTGGATGATCCCCATCCCATCCGCGTCCTGCGTTCCCTTTTCGAAGTGCAGCTGACGACTTTCTGGCGCGACCACGTGCGACTTGATCGTCGCTCCAGACCACATTCCCCGTCAATCGGCACGACGCGAGTCGATGCCCTTCTCGTCAATGCCCTGCTTCCCGTGCTCGGCGTGCACGCCGACCGAACGAGAGATCAGAACCTCGCCGATGCCGTTCTCGAAACCGCTAGCGGCCTGCCGCCGGAAAACGACGTCGTCACCCGGCATTTTGAGGATCTGGGAACGCAACCGACGAACGCCCTCGACGCCCAGGGCCTACACCAACTCTTTCGAACTCGATGTGCGCAGGCGAGATGTCTAACGTGCGACATTGGACGCCACCTTCTCTCCGATACCGCTCCGCGTGCAGTCGCGTCGCCCCATCACGCCGAGTCAAAGTGACCTCAACTCAGACTCTCAATGTTATTCCAACTATCTTTTGACGCTTCTACGACGCATCCTGAAAACAGAAGCCTTCCAGATGCCCGTGCCAGACGCGGTAATCCGCCTCGTGCGCATGACGTTTCGGCCCCATGAGGTCGACACGTTCCTGGCTTTGTTCGACGACTCCTCCGTGAGAATTCGCGCGTTCGAAGGCTGTCTCCACCTTGAACTTTGGCGGGACGAGGATCAATCCAACGTCTTCACGACCTACAGTCTCTGGCGAGATCGGGAGTCGCTCGAGCATTATCGTCGGAGTGAACTTTTTCGGACCACGTGGGAAAAGGCGAGGACGATCTTTGCGGCCGAGCCCGAAGCCTGGAGCTTCACCCGTATTCGGCAGTCCGGCGATGCCGACGGGGTTGGGTCTCAGCCGTGACGAGACGGGCGCCGGAAGGGAGGAATCTCCACGTACGGCGTCATCTATATCCGGATGCCTGCATGAATTCCTGCCCCGACGCGGTGGCGAGCCCCGTCGTGAAAGCAACCGGGACGAGAAGCAGTCCGTACTTCACCTGCTCGAGCGACTTATTCTTGATTCCCTTCCGCTTCCGGCGAAAGCGCCTCGTTCACAGCGCTCGTATCCGGATCTGAGGACGGAGGATCATTTGCCGCCGCCGCCCTCGATCGCACGGCGGCGAGCACGTCATTGAGCGTAAGCTCGCGCTCCGCGTATTGAATGCGCCGGTAATACGGCGGTATGAGCGCATACGGACGATCGAATCGATTCGCCGTCTCCGGCAGTACGAACGATCGATATGCATGCCAAAGTAGTGCCCGGTATTGCTTTCGCACTTTGCGATGATTAGCGACGGCCGCACCGAACACTCGGCGCAATCTTCGATAGTCGCTATCGGACGAAAGGTCCGCGAGCATTCCCTCAAACCGCTCGACCGTGGCTTCGTGCCCCCTCACGATCTCGTCGTAGGCCTCGGCGAAACCTTGCAAGTCCTCGAATACCGAAGCCTCCCGTTCGAGAATGCTCAGATCCGCGCGCGCACGCAAGAGATCCTCTTCAAAGACTCGATGGAGCCGTAGGATCTGCTCATAAGTCGCCGTCTCGCTGCCGTATCCGCCATAGGAGCGGCATCCACTCGTGATCGCACCGAGGATCATAAAATAGAGGACGTACCGAGTCCGGAACACGGACGAAGTCATACCACACATGAAAACCTGCAAACGGGAGAATGGAGAAGACGGCACGATACCGAGGCTAGATAATCGTATCGTCGGCTATGTTGACGTTTTTTGGAATTACCACGATCCCGTCACGGATGTAAAAGTATTCGTTCTCGGCTTCCTCGATGTTGTCCCGGTTCTTGATGATGCAGCGTTTTCCCACGCTGACGTTCCGATCGATGATGGCCCCCTCGATGTAAGATTCGTCGCCCACGCCGGGATGATCAGGACCTTCGACCGGATCCCGCGTGGACGGATCGTGCCATGGATAATAGTCCGCACCCATGAACACGGTGTTCTTGATCGTCGTGTTATTGCCGATGAACGAGCGTATGCCGATCACGGAATTCGAGATCTGGCTATTGATCACTACGCTGGCCTCCCCGATCAGGGATTCCTGAATGTACGAGCTCACAACCTTGGCTGGAGGGAGGATTCGCGCATTCGTGTACAGCGGCATTTCGGCATTGTAAATGTCATACTCCGGAAAGCGCTTGGCCAGCATCAAATTTGCGTCGAAAAAAGAGCGAATCGTGCCGACGTCGCTCCAGTATCCCGTGAAGGGATAGCTCACCACGCGGCACGACGTGATCGCATCCGGGATGATTTCCTTGCCGAAGTCGTGGTGATCCGGAGTTTCCTCGAGCATCCGATCCAACAGGTCCTTATTGAAGAGGTAGATGCCCATCGACGCCAGGTAGATCCGACCTTGATCCTCCATTGCCTTTGAGACGGGGCTATCCTTTCCCTCAAGGTCGTCGAGAGGAGGCTTTTCGTGAAATTCCGTGATCACACCCTTGGCATCTGTTTTGAGGATGCCGAAAGCAGGCGCTTCTTCGGCCCTGACTGGAATCGTCGCGAGCGTAACTTCGGCCTCCGTGTCGCGGTGATGTTTGAACAGTTTCCTGTAATCCATCGTGTAGAGCTGGTCCCCCGACAGAATGAGCACGTGCGAATGACGATAGACTCGCATGTGCGGCAAGCTGCGGCGAACGGCGTCGGCCGTCCCTTGAAACCAGTCCTTCGAAGCCGGCGTCTGCTCGGCGGCGATGATCGTTACGAAACCCTCCCGGAATCGGTCGAATTGATAGGTTCGCGCGATGTGCCGATTCAGGCTTGCCGAGTTATACTGCGTAAGGACGAGGATCCTGTTGACGTTCGCGTTGATGCAGTTCGAGACGGGTATGTCGATCAACCGGTATTTCCCACCGAGTGGAACGGCAGGTTTCGAACGATGCAGTGTAAGGGGAAACAGGCGCGTGCCGGCGCCTCCACCGAGAATGACGGCGAGCAGTTCGTCCATTTCGTTCTTCCGACCAGGGCGATTCGACTTAGAGCAAGGTACTAACTGTGCAGACATATGTATACTCCGCCGCGAAATGTTGAAACACGAAATGCCCGCCTCGGTACATCCTGACACCGCCTCTCGCCTCTGATTGTCTTTCCAATGAGCGAACAGTCCCTCGAACTACTGCGCCGGATTCGCGAGCGCCTCTCCAGTACCGCTCGTCGCATGACGGTGGCCGAACTGTGCTTCGGCGTCGCAGTCTCGATCGGCATCGCGGCGACGGTGTGGGCACTAACGGTCGCGCTCGAGGCGGGGTTCTGGTTCGACACGACGATCAGGACGATACTCTTTTGGAGCGGTCTCACCGGATTCACGGGTCTCTTCGCCGTTTTCGTTCTTCAGCCCCTCCTTCGGCTGTCCGGAGTGCTAGCCCGACCGACTCCGGTGTTCGTCGCGCGCAAGATAGGGGCACGCTTCCCGGAGGTTGGCGACCGTCTCGTTAACCTCCTCGACCTATCCGAGGGCCGGCGCAGCGATGCTCCGGACACGCTGGTGGACGGTGCGGTGCGCATGTTGGGCGGTCAGGTCGAGAGGATCGAATTCGAAAAGGTGGAGACCTTCTCGAGGGCACGTAGGGCGGTTCGCCTGGCCGTGATTCCTCTCGCCTCGCTGCTCCTCTTTCTTGCCGCCGCTCCCGACACGTTCGTAGACGCTTCGAAACGCCTCTTCTCGCCGGGAATGGCCTTCGAGCCGCCCGCGCCGTTTCGGCTGATCGTGGAACCCGGTGACCAGGAACTACCCAGAGGCGCATCGATGGACATCTCGGTTCGAGCCGACGGTGAAGAGCAGCCGCGGACCATCATCCTCTCGCTCAATAATCTGGACGAGGAGCACGTGGAGGACGTGCGGCTGAGCGCCGATTCGACAGGCGTCTTTCGTCATCGTCTCGCCAACGTCCGGCGATCGTTTCGCTACCGGGCAACCGCCTCCCCGGTGTCGACCGGTTGGTATCGAACCGAGGTCACCGAGCATCCGCTCATTCGAAGCATGCAGGTCACGCTGCACTTCCCGACGTATTCGGGCCTTCCACCGCAGCGACTGGATCCCAACGTGGGGGACGTCTCGGCGCTCCCGGGATCGACCGTGAGTTTGGACCTCGAGGTAGGTGGATCGACCGTCGACGAGGCGTTCGTCTCATTCGATGACGGGACGACGCAGTCTCTCGACGTAAGCGACGAGCAGGCGTCCGGAAGCTTTCGTCTGACGCGCGAAGGTCAATACCGCATCGTGGTCGTGAATCGCCAGGGAGTGCCGAACCGAGACCCGATTGCCTACACGATGAAACTCCTCACCGATGCGTCCCCTTCGATCGTCCTCCTCCATCCGGAACCCGATTCCGAACTTCCGGAAGATCTGCGCTCTTTGCTCGTAGCGCGCTTGAACGACGACTTCGGGTTTCGCGATCTACGGTTGCATTATCGGCTTGCGGAGAGCCGGTTCGGTGAACCCACCGACGAATTTGACGGCCTTGACATCGCTCTCGACTCTCCCTCACGAATTGACCAGGAAGTGCGCTTCGACTGGGAGCTGACCGCATCCACCGATCTCGACCCCGTGCCCGGTGACGTAATCGAATATTACCTCGAGGTGCGGGATAACGATTCACACTCTGGATTCAAATCGGCCCGAACACCCCTCCACCGTCTTCGTCTGCCCTCGCTCGCGGAAAAGTACGAGCAGGTTAAGAAGGAGCAGGACGAAGTGGAAGGCCGCATGGAGGACCTAACGCGGAGTGCCGATCATATCCGCGAGCAGTTTCGCGAGCTCCGTGACGAGCTGCGTCGCAAGCAGGATGCCGATTGGGAAGACGAGCGCCAGCTCAAGCAGATTCAAGAGCGGCAGATGCGGCTCGAGCAGCAGACTGAGCAGCTCTCCGAGCAGATGGAATCTATGAATCGCTCCATGGAGCGGAACGACCTGCTTAGCGAAGAGACCCTCGAAATGTATCAGGAGATGCAAAAGGTCGTCGAGGAGATTAACTCTCCGGAGCTCATGGAGGCGCTGCGCAAGCTTCAGGAATCGATCGAAGAGTTGAATCTTCAGCAGATGCAGCAGGCGGTCGAAGACATCGAGTTTAACGAAGAACAGTATCGGCAGCGTCTCGAACGAGCGCTCGAGCTGTTCAAAAACCTTCGTACGCAGCAGGCCCTTGAGGAGGCGGCCCGCCGCGCCGAGGAGCTCGCCAAGCGGCAGGAGCGCATGGCTGAGGAGACGAAGAAATTAATGGATCGTGACCGGCGCGAGGAGCCCGCGGAGAGCGAAAAGGACGACGAGGCCGCCGAGGATGGAGAGCGCGGCGAGCCTACGGAGAAAGAAGACCGAGAAGGTATCCGGGAAAATTCGGAAACGGACGAGCAGATCGACGGCTCGGAATCCGAACGACGACCCTCGGATGGCGGCGAGCAGAAACCTCCGCAAACGCCTGAGAAGCTGGCAGGCGAGCAAGAGCGTTCGAAAGAGGAAATGGAGCGACTCGAGCAGTTGCTGGAGCAAATTCGTGAGCAAATGGACGAGCTCCAGAAAGCTCCGCGGCAAGAGATGCAGCAGCTGAACGACGCCGTGCAGCAGCAACAGATGCCGGAGCAGATGCAGGAAAACGCGGATCAGCTGCGACGACAAGAGCTGCAACCAGCACAGGGGGGGCAGAAGCAAATGCAGCAGCAGCTCCAGCAGCTCCAGTCACAGCTCAATGAGATGCAGTCGGGCATGCAAGGTCGGCAGATGGAGATGAACATGGCCGGCCTTCGTCAAGCGCTGAGCGACGTTTTGACCCTCTCCCAGAAACAAGAAGAGCTCCGTGGCGGCGTGCGAAACACCGCGTCGGAATCCCCCTCGCTCAGAGAAGACGCACGCAGGCAGGTTGAGCTATCCGAAGGACTGGCGACCGTGATCGATACGCTGCGTAATCTTTCCAAGAACGTTCCTCAGATGAGCCGTGAGGTCCAGCGCCAAGCCGGTGAAGCCGTGCGCCAGATGAGCCGGTCGACGGAAGCCATGACCGAGCGCTCCGTCGACCAGGCAGCGGGCCACCAGAAAGCCTCCATGATGCATCTCAACGAGCTCGCGCTCATGCTCTCCGACGTGATGAACCAGCTGATGAATTCCTCCGGTTCGGGCAGCGGATCGACGAGCATGCAGCAAATGATACAGCAGCTTCAGGACATGGCCGGTCAGCAAGAAAAGCTCAACCAACAGATACAGCAGTTCCTCAACGATACTCAAGGCAATCGCCTGAGCGTCGAAATGCAGGAGCGCCTGCAACAAATGTCATCTCAGCAGGAGGCCATCAAGCGGCAGCTCGACCAGCTTCGCCGCAACCCCGAGTCGCGCGGAAAGCTCCTGGGCGATCTGGACAAGATCGGTCAACAGATGGAAGAGACCATAGCCGAGTTGCAGCGCCGGCAGGTCGATCCGAAGACGGTCGAGAGACAACGGCAGATCCTTCAGCGTCTCCTCGATGCTCAAAAGTCCATTCATCAACGGGGAGAGAAGGACGAACGCGAAGGACGCGAAGGGCGCGATACCGTTCGACAAAGTCCGGATGAGCTGCCGCCGCACGAAGCGGTGGACAGACTCCGTCGAGACCTCCTCAAGGCTCTCGAAAGTGGTTACGCGCCGGATTACGAGGAGCTCATCAAGAGATATTTCGAGCTGCTTCAGAACGAGACGCTCGAGCGGAACTGATCGCCGCTGATTGATCTAGACGCCTAAATTTCTTAAATTAAAAGGTTGGTTCGACGCAGTGAGAGGTCCTGGCTGCAGGGATTCACTCGTCGTCTCGGCAGGTCTCATCTCCACTCGATGACGCGAAACAACGGTGAGGTCGACCGCGCAGCCTTCGATGCGAGTGCCCGTTGCGTGAAAGGACGTCTCATCCCGGTTTCCCAAAACTAACCGAATTCAAATATGGCTAATCCAATGAGGATTCTCTTTGTCTCCGACGAGGTCGAGCCGTTCTCCACCAAGTCTATTACAGCCAAGCTTTCACGTTATCTGCCGGAGCGCCTCCAGGAATCAGGGGACTTCGAGGTTCGAATCATGATGCCTCGCTACGGCACCATTAGCGAGCGGAAGAATCGCCTGCACGAGGTGATTCGCCTTTCAGGTACCGAGATTGACATGGTCGATCGCACGGAGACTCTGAAGGTCAAGGTAGCCTCCATTCCCGGCATCCGCCTCCAGGTCTATTTCATGGACAACAATCATTACTTCAAGCGGAAAGGCGTCTATGCGACGAAGCAGGGAGATGCTTTCGAGGACAACCTCGAGCGCGCGCTGTTTTTTGGTCGCGCCGCCCTTGAGACCATTCGGAACCTCGGATGGGGACCCGACGTCGTTCACGGATTCGGCTGGCTCAGCGGGTTCATTCCGATGCTCCTTCGCACCGAGTTTGCCGGCGATCCGCTCTTCGAGAACGTGAAAATTCTCTACACGCCCGGTGACAAGGACCTAGGTACGTCGATCTCCGAAAAATTCGCGTCAGACTTTGATCTCGATGCTCAAGCGCCCGGAAGAGAGCCGTCGGAGGTCGGAGCAGCCTACGCGGACGTCTCCGTCCTTACCGCTGCACGACAGGATGCCGGCGACGACCTCAGGTTCAGCGAAAACATGGATGCAAATGCGGAGACGCTACGATTAGCCTGTGAACAGGTCATGAGTGAGATCGCTGCCTGACAGGATCTGATTTCTGCCCCTCTAACACGGAACCCGCACAGAGACGGCGCATACCTTAAGCGAGCTGCAGAAACCCCAGCGACGACCCGTCCGTTGGGGTTTCTGCTGTAATCAGATCCCATCTTTCGTAGCTCAACTCCGACGGTCCCCTCTCGTGACGAAATTCAGCTTCATCGAACCTACATCCTGGCCGATCGGGGTGGCCGCCTTCGCATGCCTTTCGATGGCTCTTGTCTTCATGGCGTGCGAAGATCCGTCCAACGTGGGCATCGGGCTCGTCGATCAAGACGAGGGCGGACTTCCCGAAGTTCGTACCGTAGATCCCACCGACGTTCGAAATGCGCCACTACCTCGCATGACGGGCTCCCACCCGCGAGTACTTGCCGGTCGCGTCGACGATCCACTCGTGGGCACGGTTGAATCCGAGGGATATTTCGACCTCGGGTCTACTTCCAGCCCCGCATTTCGAGCAGGCGAAGTTCAGTCCGCCGCACTTCGCCTCAATCCAACGTACGTCTACGGCGACACGACGGCGCAGGTCAGGTTCGCGATCCGTCAGATCAGCGAGAACTGGCAGGCCACCGGACTTCC
>CAZMXY010000013.1:43978-48072 GCA_964570345.1 uncultured Rhodothermales bacterium
CGAAGCGAGGATTTTGCCGATCGGTTTCACGGCTTCCGAATCGAGCAGGTCTCCGGCAACGCCATCGTCGGATTTGCCGGCCAGTCGCAGCTGCGAGCGTTTACTTCTGCCGACTCGGCCGTCTTTCCGGTGACCAGGATGTACTCGGCGGCACGACGTGTGGCCGAGCCGACACTTCCGCCCGGTCGAATACTCTATCAAGCACTCGCGGGGCCGTCCATCGCTTTTCAGTTTGACCTCGACCAGGACGTGATCGCTGATGTGGCAATCAATCGGGCCAAGCTCGTCTTTTACACCGACTCTCTAAGCCTGAGCCAGAAACCGGCCGGCTTTCTTCGACCCGTTATCACGACGCTCGATCTCTATGGAGTAATGGAGGGCGAACGCCTCGTCCTCATCGATAGGGCCGATGTCGACGCGGACGGTCGATTTATTTTTGACGGCAGCGGCCTCGCGGCTGAAATGCAACGAGTCCTTTTAGGAACGCGCTCGTTCGATCGCTTTGAACTTCGATTACCGGTTGGACAGGGATCGTCCGGTCAGACGACGCCTGCGGACGTTCTCGGCTCGATCGACGTTCAGTTATTTTATGACATGAGCGTCGCCGAACGCGCGCCGGCCGGCTTCTTTACCATTACGCCACTCGACTGAGCCTCACACCGCAACGCTTGGTTCTCCAATGCATCAACCGAAATACCGACTCCGACGTGGGAACCACCGCGCTGAAACGTCGACGCCAATCGCCGTTCTAGCGACGATAGGGGCTCTCATATTCTGCGCCTCCACCGTTCAAGCTCAGGGCACGCCGGACGGATCGCTCTACTCTCGATTCGGACTCGGCGAGCTCCAATCGTTTTCGTCATCGCAAATCGACGCACTCGGCGGCACGGCGCCATCCATGCACTCGCTCAACTATCTGAATTTCAGCAATCCTGGGACGTGGAGCGATCAGGTCTACACGAGGGCGGCCGCCGGTTTCACGTACCAGAACATCACGATCTCCGATGCGGCAGAGAATCAGAGCCGGCTCGCATCGGGCTTTCTGAATGCGGTCCAGTTCAGCTTTCCTATCGTCGAGCGGCGACTGGGGGCAGCCATCGGCTTTCTTCCCTACTCTCGCGTCAGCTATCACGTTCAACAGCCCGGAACGCTCGTGACGACGAATCCCGACCCGGACACGGTAAACTATACCGTCAACTTTGAAGGAAGCGGCGGCGTTCAGCAGATCGTCGGTGGATTAGGGTACAGGATAAACGGTAATCTAAGCGCGGGTTTGAGCCTCCAAGCGTACTTCGGTATCATAGATAATGGACGACGGACGTCCTTTTTAGACGCCGGTCATCAGCAGACGAACGTGTCGATCGAGACCCGCTTGACGGGCATTTCAGCGACGATCGGTAGCATGTATACTGCTCGAAGCCTATTCGGAGACGATGATTTCGTGACGGTCGGTGCCGCATTCACGCTTCCAACCACGCTTTCGGGTGAACGGGTAAGGACGCTCGGTGAAAGCCTCGATCGCGATACCCTGGGAACGCCTGAGTCGGGTTCGGTTCGGCTGCCGTTGCGTCTCGAAGGCGGCGTCAGTTATTATCCCGGGCCTCGCTGGACGATGACGGCAGGAGGGAGATACGAGCCTTGGACTCGATTCGAGAGCGACTTTTCATTCCCTGGAATCAGCGATGCCGGCAGCGGCCTGTCCGATCGTGTACGGGCCGGCGGGGGCGTCGAATTCCTTCCTGCGGGTTCAAACCAGCTTGCTTCGTTCGTCGCGCGCATCGCCTACCGACTCGGATTCTATTATGACCAGTCGTACGTTTCGCCGCGTGCCGGCGAGCGTATAAACACCGTCGGCGTGACCGGGGGACTGAGTCTGCCCACCCTGGCGGCTGGCACACGTATTGATATTAATCTCGAGGTGGGAAGGCGGGGCAGCACGGAGCACGATCTGGTGAGGGACGTTTTTTACCGCCTTTCGGCGAATGTGAATATTGGCGAACGGTGGTTCCAGAAAACGAAACTACGATGAGGGCGCCGGGTCTAAGCGACGTTATGCGGCGAAGACTTTATCTCTCTAAACCCCATAGTTTTATGAAAGATACATCTGCACGGACATCGGGGCTGCTTGCCGCCACGCTGATGTTCTTCCTGATGCTGGGAAGCTTCGCCCAGCCCGCTAAGGCCCAATCGGAGGAAGTGACCGACCAGGACAAGGCCGTTCACTACAGCCTTTATTACGAGGACTTCAAGAATCAGAACTTCGAGAGTGCGCTGCCGAATCTGCGCTGGATCATTCAGAAGGCGCCCGCATACCCGAGAAACGACGACCGAAACTTTGAGCGTCTCGTCGAGACGTACGTCGGTCTGTCTGGAAAGGCTGAGAGCGACGACGCGAAGAGAGCATTTCTCGATTCGGCTCTCGTCGTATTCGACCAAGCCGTGCCCGCACTCAAACAGGTCGGTGCCGAGGTAAACGAAGTACAGTGGCTGATCAGGAAGGGGCGTTTTATTCAAGAGCATTCGCAGCTCCTTCCGGATGCCGTCTCCGGAGTGGCCGCCATCTATCTGGAGGCCTACGAACAAGCCGGGTGTGAAGTCGATCCGTACTACGTTCGCGTCATCATTGACGGCTACGTTCGAGCGGACGAAAAGCAGAAGGCCGTCGAATTGATGGATGAAGCAGAGGCCTGCTACGCCGACAATGTGGAAATGGCCGCGTACATCACCGAGGTGCGCAACAGCCTCTTCAAGTCGCCCGACGAACGCATGGTCTTCCTCGAGGACCGCATGGCGAAAGATCCTGAAAACGTCGAGATCGTCGCCGAGCTTTTCGAAATCTACGTGCAATTGGGTGAGCGCAACAAGGCGGCGCAGCTCGGTCAGAAATTGCTCGGCATGAAGCCGACGGCGCGGACGTATCGCCTGCTCGCCAAAATGCATCTCGACGACGGTGAAGCGGAGGAAGCCTACAAGCTCTATGAAAAAGCTCTCGAGCTGCCCGGTGCCGAGGAGATCAAGCGCGACATCTACTTTAACATGGGCATCGCCCAGCAGCAAATGGGTCGTCTGGCGAACGCTCGGTCCAATTTCCGCCGAGCACTCGAAGAAGATCCGAATTTCGGTCAGGCGTATATCGCGATCGGCGACCTCTACGTGACTTCCGTTTCGGATTGCGGCTCGTTTGAACGCGAGGACCGCGCGGTCTACTGGTTAGCCGTGGACTACTATGAAAGGGGAAAGTCGGCCGACTCGAACGTCGCCTCCCAGGCGAATCAAAAAATAAACACGTATCGCCGGACGTTTCCCGACCAGGAGGCACTCTTCTTCAAGGGCTGGGAGCCCGGACAGTCGCATCGAATCGACTATGGCTGCTACTCCTGGATAGGTGAGACGACGACGGTACGTCGCCCGTAGGCCGGTCGCCGGCCGTTGCGCGCGACCACGTAGAGCCGGTATGCCACATCAGGCGTACCGGCTTTCTTTGTAGAAAATGCGCTGCCTTGCCATTCCCCTCCTCGTTGGCGAATTTGTGCCGGATTACAATATCGAGCTCGCGTCGGCGAAACGGCACCTCACAGCCATTCCCTAGCCCGAGAGGCATGTACATAGAAGACGTAGTAGCCAGGCAGATTCTCGATAGCCGAGGCAATCCGACCGTCGAAGTCGACGTTACCACGACCGGTGGAGTCACCGGACGAGCGGCCGTTCCCAGCGGTGCCTCAACCGGTCAACACGAAGCCGTCGAGCTTCGTGACGGAGACGTCAACGTCTATCTGGGCAAGGGTGTCCGCAGCGCCGTCGACAACGTCAACGAGACGATCGCAGCCGAAGTCTCCGGCATGAGCGTGCTCGAACAGATCGAGCTGGACGATTTTTTGATCGACCTCGACGGCACGGAGAACAAAGGCCGCCTCGGTGCGAATGCCCTCCTCGGCGTCTCGCTGGCCGTCGCGAAGGCGGCCGCCCAGACCCTCGGCCTCCCGCTTTATCGCTATCTCGGCGGCACGAATGCCTCTACCCTTCCCGTTCCGATGATGAACATCATCAACGGCGGTCACCATGCCGACAATAGCGTCGACATGCAGGAATTCATG
>CAZMXY010000014.1:0-1927 GCA_964570345.1 uncultured Rhodothermales bacterium
GCGTGCGCGGGAGCAAACTCGTGCATCCGAACGACGACGTCAACATGTCTCAGTCCTCGAACGACGTCATCCCGACCGCCATGCACGTCGCCGCCCGCGTCGGCCTCGAACGCGATCTCATTCCCGCCCTCTCCCGTCTTCAAGACTCGCTGGAGGAAAAGGCCCGGGAATTTGACGACGTTTTGAAAAGCGGACGCACTCATCTCATGGATGCGACCCCGGTGCGTCTGGGGCAGGAGTTCAGCGGATACCGCTCGCAGATCCACCACGCCATCCGGAGGTTGCGCGCGGCCTCCAACGAACTCTCGGAGCTCGCGCTGGGCGGAACGGCCACCGGTACGGGCATTAACCGTCCGATCGGGTTTCCGGAGAAGGCGATCGGCAAGATCGGCGACGTCACGGGACTTGCCTTTCGCGAGGCGGAGGACCACTTCGAGGCCCAGTCGTCCAAAGACGCGTACGTCAGTACGTCGGGCGCCCTGAATGCACTCGCCGTTGCCCTGATGAAGATCGCAAACGACCTTCGCCACCTCTCCAGCGGTCCGACGAGCGGCCTCGCCGAAATCCGACTCCCGTCGCTTCAACCGGGCTCTTCTATCATGCCGGGAAAGGTGAATCCGGTGATGTGCGAGGCCCTCATGATGGTCGGCGCCAGAGTGATGGGGAATCATGCCACCGTCACGATTTCTGGGCAACACGGCAACTTCGAGCTCAACGTAATGATGCCGATCATGGCATACGCCGTGCTTGAGGACCTCTCGATTCTCGCCAGGGGGTGTGACGCATTTCGGGAGAAATGCGTCGACGGCATCGAGGCCGACCGAGAGCGCTGCCGAGAACTACTCGAGCTCAACCCTTCTATCGCCACCGCTCTAAACCCGGCCATTGGTTACGACATGGCGTCCAAGGTTGCCAAGACGGCCGCCGCCGAGCGCAAATCGGTTCGACAGGTCGTAATCGAGATGGGACTGCTGGAAAACGAGGAGATCGACAAGATCCTGAACGTACGACGGATGACCGAACCCGGCATACCCGGTGAGTAGAGCCGAGGCCGAGGCTTTCGCGGGTCGACAGCACCGGCTGCGTGCCTCGCCGGCGCCGACTTCGCGCCTCATCGGCGCCGGCTGCGCGCCGGGCGACTTGACGCCGTTTCTTACATTTTACGGTGCCGGTGGTCGGAGTCGTCGTAATTATCTTCGACGTTCGGAACGGCGCGTCCCGCTGCGATATTGAACACACGCATACTAGCTGGCACAGTTTTTTCGTTGATATGGAGGTCGCCGGAAGGGAGGCTTTGTCTGCCGTTCTGACCGAACAATCAAGGTTCTGTCTCTCCCATTCGTGTCCGGTACACTGTATACGTTCGTAGACACCACCAGTATCAAAAGAATAGAATCTCATGCGTGCAAAAGGAAGAGTGTCGATCGCCGTCATCATCGTCGCGGCCTTCCTCTCGGGCATTATGTTTACTACGGTCGGCGCAAACGTCTTCGACCTGGGTGACAAAGTGGGCGTCGCATCCCGTGCCGCCGAGGGGACTGCAATCGAGGACGATTTGCCGGGGGTGGCCGATCTGCAAGATGCCTTTACCGAGGTCGCCGATAGAGTGAATCCGACGGTCGTTCAGATCACGGCCGAGAAGCTCGTCTCGCGCGAGCGAGGACGAACCGCAAATCCCTTCGAGGGTACGCCGTTCGAGGACTTTTTCGGCGGCCCGTTCCAGTTCGAGGGACCGCAGCATCCGCTACCGCAAACGGGTCTCGGCTCGGGCGTAATCATCCGCGAGAACGGATACATTCTCACCAACAATCACGTCGTGGACGGGGCCGATGAGCTCACCGTCATCATGATGGACGGCCGTCGCTTTCCGGCGGAGGTCGTCGGTGCCGATCCTGTCAGCGACGTCGCCGTGATTAAGATCGATGAA
>CAZMXY010000014.1:2027-13688 GCA_964570345.1 uncultured Rhodothermales bacterium
TCTCGCGTTCGGGAGGCTACCAGGGCATCGGTTTTGCGATTCCGGTGAACACCGTCCGGACGGTTTCCGACCAGTTGATGGAATCCGGCCGCGTCGATCGGGCGCGTCTCGGCGTGCAGTTCGGACCGGCCAGCGAAAGTCTGATCAGGGCCCTCGACTTGCCTCGCGGCGCCGCAGTCATATCGAGCGTGCAGCCCGGGTCGGCCGCAGACAGAGCAGGCCTCGAAGCCGGTGACGTGGTCGTTGAGGTCAACGGGCAGAAGCTCACGAATCATCTCCAGCTTTCGCAGTGGATCGGAGCGATGCGCCCTGGCGCCGATGCGACGATCGTCGTCGTTCGCGACGAGGAGCGACGGACGTTCGACGTTCAGCTCGGCGGCTGGGACGTCGAGGAGGAGATTGCTTCGTCCGATCGCGGCACGGAGGAGCGCTCCGATCGTGCCGAGATGATGGACGACCTGGGTATCCGCCTCAGCGACATAACGCCTGAGGTTGCCCGTCGTGCCGGATTGGAAGGCAATGTCGAAGGCGTCATGATTACGCAGGTCGATCCTTCGAGTCAAGCTGCCCGCGAAGCGGCCCTCAGCGCGGGCAGCGTCATCATTGAGATCGATCGGCAGCCCGTGCGGAATCTGGACGAGTTCGAGAACGTTTATCGCGCCGTCGCGCCCGGCAAGGCGTTTCTCGTCAAACTCATTACCGGAGACGACCAGACGTACGTCACGGCGCTGACAAAGCCTGAATAATCGACGCCACCACGATGCGCCGCCGCCACCGAGGCCGAAACGACCGGCCGACGAAGGCCCCGTCTCGAATCGGACGGGGCCTTTTTTTGTCGATAGAGTTCCTATCTTGACCGGCTCTCGGCGATCCGGCCAATTATGCAGGACATACGAAATCTCGTAGATCGCATCGAAGAGGTGCTGGGGCCGTCGGCTGAGTCCTCCCGCGTGGAAGCCCTCGCAGCCTCCCTTCTATCGTCGGAACGCGCTAATGGAGCGAACCCCGACCCGATCGTCTCGGGGGCATCGCTCTGCGTGTCCCTCGTCGATTGCAGCAGCCTCCTCACCAAGACCGTCCGTGCGCGGGCCTACGACAAGATCCGGCGTATCGGCTCGCATCTCGATCCCGCCCTTCGGAAGACGAGCATCGAAGGATTCCGCCACGTGGCCGTCTCGCCGATTTCGGGGATAGCGGGCGGCGCTTCCGGATCGGAATTCATCGTGCTGGCGCGTATGATGGATGCCGCCGCAAGCGATTGCGGCGCGTCCACGGTTTCCGGTTTCGGCGCGGCCGTCGACCGCAACGTAGACTCTGCCGCCGCCGCATTACTCTCCGTCGTGGCTGAAGCACTCCATTCGACCAACCGCGTGATCGTCGACGTCCGAGCGGCGTCCGACGAGGCCGGCATCAACCTCGACGGCGTACTGGCCGCCGCTGCGGCCTTTCGCCGGCTCGAGAGTGCGCCCGAACTCGCATTGCGCGGGGAAATCTCCGGAGCGTCCGCCTCTTTTCCACCGTTATCCTTTCCGGATGCGGACCTTCGGATCACGGTCGACGCCGCCACGCTGATCGAGGAGGTTCTTCGCGCCGCGCCGGATGCGGCTATTCACGATCTATGCGACGTGCTGTCGGCGGCCGCGTTCACCCTCGGTAGACGCATCGCTCGACAGGGCGGCGTCGCGGCGGCGGAGATCCGGCGCCGAGCCGGTCTGGACGTCGGCTTCGGCGGCATCGACGTCGCCCGCAGAAACGGCGTCTCGCCCGCCACCTTCGCCGCGCGGGAACCCGTCGACGACGCTCTACGAGTCGTGCCTTTCGTGGCGAACGAGGCCTTCGTCGCCGCCATCCTGCGGGGGCTCGGCGGCGCGGTGCGCCACGTCCGCCTGCTCCCACGCCGCGAAACCGTTGCCTTCGCGAATTCGACGAGCATTCCGGCCGCGGCAGGCGCTATCGCCGATCGCCTCGCGGCCGTCTCGGCATCACGCGCCCCGCTCGCAGTTCACGCCGCGTTCACCGATCGAAAAGCCGGAGACGTGGTCTCCATCGGGCCCTTCCACGACGTCGTCGTCGAGGATCCGCCCGAGAGTGCCCTCCTCGCTCGCGGGGGACGAATTCCTGCGGGAACGTTCCTATCGTGACCCAACGGCGCGCTCCCGCGTGGAAGAACGTCGAAATTCAATCCAGTCCAGCAGAAAAAGCGCCTCGGGTGTCGTGCCGCGGTCGTTACGGAAGACGAAGTAGAGGTCGTGCTCTCCCGTCGTCGGTTCAACCGGTGCCGACGTCTCGCGCGGGCCGAAAAAGGCCGAATCTGACGGCACCTCGGCCGTACTGACGAGCAAGCCGTCAGCGCCGTCGAGGCGCAGCTCGATCCGACCACCGGACGAATGGAGGGGATTGGTCGCGAGACCGTAGCTGAGCCGATCGACGTCGGTTAGATCGATCCGACGAAATGCGACGTACGAGCCGTCGTAAACGTTGTTGACCAGCGACGGCTCGTCTCTCCCGCCCCGCTGAATGCTTACTCCGTCAGCCAGGTCATAACTCTCCGCCTCAACGTGCGGATGACGCAAGAGCAGCGCTCTCTCACTCGTCGCCGGGTGCGCGCCCTCCGCGCCGGAATCGGTATATCGGACGCGCAGCACGTACGTGCCCTTCGACGAGTCGGCCACGTGCTCGTCGGTCGTAAAACGGCCGGAGAGCGGCATGCTCGCCCTTTCTGCCCCTTCCTTTGCGAGGGACAGAATGTATTCCACCATTTCGGACGCTTCCTCTTCGTTCAATTGCGGATGGGCCGCCATGGCTTGCTCTCCCCAAGCACCTCCGCCTCCCCGGATGATTTTCGCGGCGAGCATACCGACGGCACCCGGCTCGTCGCGATACCGAAGCGCGACGTCGACGTAGCTCGGACCGATCGACCGTGCGGTCGTCGAGTGGCACGCCTTGCAGTCGGACTCGTCGATCAATTGACGTCCCGGCGAAAATGCGCGTCCCCCTCCATCCAGCCGATGACCCTCGGCCAGCATGTCCGAATCAAACCCTCGCTCAACGTAATCGAATGCGACGTACACGGCATCCGCATCGGCTGAGGTCGTATCGACGCGTCCCGTTTCCGGATCCGTGACGTGAACGGCGTACTCGAAGCTTCGATGATCCCAGTAGAAACTGCGATTGCCGGCGACGTCGAACTCGATTGTCGGAGGGGCATTTCCAACACGGATTTCGACCTCGTCGGTATCCGAAAGTCCGGACTCGTCACGTACGGTGAGGACCACGTGGTAGACGCCCGGTGCGTCGAACGTATGAACGTATTCCTGTTCGTTCGACCGCCTCGAGTCTTCGCCGTCTACGTTCCACGAGTACGTCAGCTCGTCGCCATCGGGATCTCCCGACGCAGCGCCGGAGAAACGCACGGTGAGCGGAGCCGCACCTATCGTGCCGTCCGTCCGGATTACGGCGAACGGGTGTCTGTTGCCGGTCTCGTACCGTACGCGATTCAAACGAGCATCAGCATTCTGCTGAAACCAGCCCGTGCCGTACTCCAGAACGTACAGATTCCCCGTGTCGTCGAAGGCCATGTCGATGGGGTTATTCCAGCGCACGGACGGCATGAACGGCTCGAGCCGGGTCAGGTCTCCGTCGGAATTCATGGTGACCACGAGTACCCATCCCCGAATCCAGTCGTAGACGAACAGTTTCCCGTCAAAGTAATCCGGAAATGTACCGTCCCCCCCGTTGAACGCGCCCGAATAAAATACCGGACCGGCCATCGCATTTCGGCCACCCGTTCCCACGATTGGAAATTCGGGCGATTCGGCATACGGATACCAGATGAAAGCCCCCTTAGCCGGCGGGAGCTCACGGACGCCGGAGTTGTTTGGAGAGTCGTTTACCGGTGCACGAGGATCGAAAGATTCGCCCGACGTTCGCGACGAGAAGTCGAAGTCGACGTATGGTTTGTCGTCTCCAACGAAATACGGCCAGCCGAAGAACCCGGCTTCACGTGCCTGATTGATTTCGTCGTGGCCCCTCGGTCCTCGTAGTGGATCGCTCTCACCCGCGTCCGGACCCACTTCGCCCCAATAGAGGAATCCCGTCCTCTGATCGATCGAAATGCGATACGGATTTCGATTCCCCATCACGAAAATCTCTGGGCGCGTACGCGGTGTTTCGGGATCGAAGAGATTGCCCTCCGGAATGGTGTACGAACCATCGGCCTGTGGCGTAATGCGAAGAATTTTCCCGCGCAGGTCATTGGAATTGGCCGACGTCCCTTGCGCGTCAAACGGCGAGCGTACGGGACGTTCGTCGATGGGCGCGAATCCCCCAGAATCGAACGGATTCACGTCATCGCCCGTCGAGAGAAAGAGGTTGCCGTCGGGGCCGAATTCGATCGATCCGCCCGTATGGCAGCATTCGTCACGCTGCGTCGGAACGACCAGCAGAACGACCTCCGTATCCATCAGGAGGCTGTCGCTGCGAAGCTCAAAACGAGAAAGGTGTTGTCGGGGATCGCCACCGGCCGGCGAGTAGTAGAGATAGATCCAGTGGTTGTTCGCGTAGTCCGGATCAAGACTCATGCCCATCAGGCCGTCCTCGAATTCGGTGTGAACGTCGATCCGCGCGATCGTCCGGACGGCGTCGACGTCGGGATCGTAGAGTTTGACGGCACCTTTGCGTTCCGCAAAAAGAACCTTGCCGTCGCCGAGGAGCTCCAGTTCCGTCGGCTCATCGAGGCTGTCCGCCAGAATCGTACGCTCGAATCGGTTCTCCTCCGGCATCCGAACGCTCCTGGAATGCGCATAGTCGAGGGGTTGGCGATCTCCGAGTACGTACTCGAACCCCGCCTTCAGATGAGCACGGAAGGCATCGTAGGTGAATACGTCCGGGTTGTGACCTAGTGCGGTATAGTAGGAACGCCCGCCATCGAACGCGTGTCGCCAAGAGACGGGCTCGCCTTCTCCGGGAAAATCCTCACGCTCTAGGCGAAGAAGGACCTCGAGGTCGGGCGTCACGACGTCGAACCGATACCACTCGTCGGTATGATTCCACTTTGACGGAACGGAATCCGTGGCCGCGTGAGCGGCCGACACGGTGACGATGCCGGGCGTCATGCGCGGATACTCGGACACCGGTTCATCGAAATAGGCGCCGAGCAGGCGGCCGTACCATTCCCAGTCCGTCTCCGTCTCGGCAGCGCCGTGAATTCCCACGAATCCGCCTCCCGCCTGAATGAAGCGCTCGAAGTCGGCCTGCTGGTTGTAATCGAGCACGTTTCCGGACGTATTCAAGAAGACCACGACGTGGTACCTCTTCAGATTCGGCTCCGCGAAGGCATTCGCGGAGGCAGCGACGTCGATCTCGACGTCCATCTCCTTGCCGATAGAGCGCAGGGCTTCCACGCCGGCGTCCGTCGAACCATGCCGAAATTCTTCGGCGGCGGTGAAGACCAATGCCCGCACCGGTTCCCGACTTTCGCAGGCGCTCAGTGCGAAAATGAGCGTTCCGACCAGCAGCCCCGCGACGGCACCAGAACACGATTGCCGACGTGGACGACAACCTTGTCCTCGATGGTTCGTGGGCATGGACGGATCGTGGGGATGGCTCATGGGCGTCGACCTTTATAAGACGTGCGCGTGCCATACGCACACCGCGCCAGGATGGATTCCGAGGGATGCTCCGAACTCATTTTACTCGAAGGACGATCTTCCCCGCGTTCCGATTCTCCTCCATATAGCGGTGCGCTTCCGCGACGTCGGACCAGTCATACACTCGATCGATCACCGGCGCAAGGTCTCCGCTCTCGAAAAACGGCATCTGCCGCGAAACAAAATCCTGCGTGAGCCGGATTTTGTACGCGAGATCGCGATTCCGCAGCGTGGATGCGATCAACGTCGCGCGTTTTCGGAAAAAGGATCGGAGGTCCACCTCACGGATATGCGATCCCCCGAGCGTGGCCAGAAGGACGACACGCCCGTCTACGGCGAGGGCGTCGACGTTCTGCGCGTAATACGGCGCTCCGATGAAATCCAGGATCAGATCGACCCCCTCTCCATCCGTAAGCTCGTTGATTCGTGCCGCGAAGTCTTCCGAGCGGTAATCGACGGCCGCTTCCGCGCCGAGAGCGAGGCACGCTTCGTGCTTTCCTCTCGATGCCGTGACGAATGCCGTGGCACCTACTTTGCGCACCAGCTGAATTGCAGCCGTTCCCACGCCGCTCGCGCCAGCGTGAATGAGCACGCGTTTTCCGGCACGAAGGTCGCCATGCCAGTGCAGCGCCTGATGTGCGGTCAGGAACACCTCGGGGATCGCCGCCGCCTCTTCGAATGAGAGAGCAGGTGGAATAGGTATCACCAGGTCTCGATGAATGACGGCATATTCGGCGTATCCGCCACCCGAAAGCAACCCGCACACCCGGTCGCCGATCTTCCACGTCGGACACGCCAGTCCGACGCCCTCCACGATTCCGGCCATCTCCAGTCCGAGGATCGTACTCGCGCCTTTCGGCGGAGGATACTTTCCCTCACGCTGCATCAGGTCCGCCCGGTTGAGCGTCGTCGCATGGATACGGACCAGCAGCTCGTCTTCGCGCGGCTCCGGCTTCACCGCCATCCCAATCGAGAGCTGCTCCGGCCCGCCCGGTTTTTCTACCAGCACGGCGCGCATCTGCGGTCGATCCTGCATCATTATTGGTATGCGCCGCCGTCTCCGTATCTCATGGCTCGACCATAAACTCGACCGTCTCCGTTCCGGTCTCTCCGCCGCCCGGCCCGTACGCGCGCTCGGAGAACGTGATCCTCCCATCACGTCTCATCAGAACGACGGTTGAGGCACGGGTACCGTACACCTCGCCGGTAATGAATATCGACGAGAGCGCACGTTCCCATTCCGTATCGAGCCCCGTCGAGGGCAACAGTTCCTCCGTCGGCTGCATGTCGTCCGCGAGGAGCTCGAGCAGCGATTCGATGTCAGGCTCACCTTCCGCGACGATCTCGCGGAAAAGCGCCTTGGCGCGCCGCACCTTCGGCCACGGCGTATCGAGACGTTCGTTACTCAGGCCGTGCAGGCCGGCTTCAATCGCGAGGAGATCGCGTTCGACGGCCGCCTTGCCTACGCCTCCACCGTGAGCGGATCGCCTCGCGCGGTCTACGTCGTTTCGATTGGAAAAATAGTAGAGCTCCCTCGCATCGCCCAGAATCAAATTGAACCCGCCGTACTGCTGCGCCCGCGCCCGAAGCCGGACCAAATACGGCTCCGGCTCCACCGAGGAGACCAAAAAATCCGTGACGAGTTCGCCTCTCGAACGAGCTTTGGCGACGTGCGGATCGGGTTCCCGGAAGTTGGTCACGGTAGCAAAACGGCCGTCCCGCGTGACACCCAGCCACGTACCACCGGCTTGCAGGTCTCGTCCGGCAAGAAGATGGGGATGCCGCTCCCAGAACCGGGCCGACGCCGCGCGTCGCGAGTGGAACTCGTCGCGGTTACCCGCAAAGACCAGTGGAAAATCCGCGTGCTCCTTAAACGAAAAGACGATCAGGCACATGGCCTACGGCAATGACTGGAACGACGTATGATGGTCCTTCCGTCGGGCGAGCCCTCATTCCGAGACGAGCAGGGTTACGCCGTATGCCTGATCTTCGATTTTGATCGGACTCTGCGAATACGGAACGAGAAAGGTCGTTTCGCCCACCGTGGGTAAATTTCTCACGTCGTACGTCGCACCGTCGATGGAGGGCGTGGACCAGAATCCCTGCTGCGTCTGGATTCCGTCCGACGTGTGGACCATCTCGATCTCATACGTGCGAATCTCGTCGCCCGCCTGCCACAGGCTCACCTCGCGCGTACCGAAGCTGCGACGAACGCGTACGGTCATGGGCGTCATGCCGACGTCGTTGCCGTCAACGAGCACGTGGATCGCTTGCGTATACACGGGCGGGCCCTCCTCATTTCCGGCCGCTTCGGCGACGTCGCCGTTTTCTTGCACGCCGGACGAGGAACGGCAACCGATCAGCAGGGCGCTCGCGACGAGTAGAACCGGTACGAGGCGAAAGACATGCATGGGAGCCCTCGAGTTCTGTTATTCAGGCACCTGATTGTACAGCGCTCGAGGGGTTATGTTTTCGACCGGTCGGTCAAATGAACAGGTCTTCGAGAGGATAGTCGAAATTGAGATTCGAACGGCGCCAGCGCTCGAGTTGCCGTCCAAATCCAAAGACGGCGAGTCCGGCCACCGTGATGGCTCCCAGCGTGATCAGGGTTCTTTGCAGCATGGCGTCCTCGATATGAACGTCCTCACGAAATGCGATATATGAAGCAAGAGGCGATCTTTCTTTCGTCAAGGCAGCAAAATGTCTATCCTTGCAAGGAGCGTGGCGGCGATCGTTTTGAGACGCCGCGCCCAATAACTTATACGTCCCGCAAAATTCGTACCTTAAGTAAAAGATTCACCTCCCGACCTCTCCACGCATGCCGCGCACCGACACGTTCCCGCCCCTCCGCGTGCGTCTCGGGCCGCGCTCCTACGACGTCGAATTCGGCTCACTCGCCTCCCTGCCCGCACGGCTCGCATCACTCGGGCTGTCGCCCGGGCGCTGTATGCTGGTCTCGGACGAGAACGTCGCCGGACTCCACGGCGGCCGCGTGGCCTCGCTGCTGCGAGACGAAGGATGGACGCCTGTTCCTCTTACACTGCCGCAGGGAGAAACGACCAAGTCGATCGGTCACCTGAGCTGGATCTACGATCGGGCACTGTCGCACGGGATCGACCGGCAAACGCCTCTGATTGCCCTCGGGGGAGGCGTCGTCGGCGACCTGGGCGGATTCGCCGCCGCCACGCTTCTGCGCGGCGTTCCACTCATACAGGTACCCACGACCTTGATCGCGCAGGTGGATAGCGCAATCGGTGGGAAGACCGGCATCAATCACGCGACCGGCAAGAATCTGATCGGGGCATTCTACCAACCGAGCCTCGTATTCGTCGATCCGGACCTGCTCCGAACGCTGCCGAAACGCGAATGGACGAGCGGTCTCGCCGAAGTCGTCAAGCACGCGCTCATTGCCGAAGCTTCCCTTTTCTCGTTTTTGGAATCGCGGTGGGATGCGGTCGTCGGCCGTGACGACGACGTCCTCGCGGTGCTCGTGCACCGGGCGGCTGCGGTCAAGGTGCGGATCGTCGAACAGGACGAACGAGAAGTCGGGCTCCGCGCCATCCTCAATTTCGGGCACACGTTCGCCCACGCCATCGAGCGCGTCGCAGGCTACGGTCGGTTCACGCACGGCGAGGCCGTTGCTACGGGAATGCGAGCGGCCCTCCATCTTTCGCGGAGCCTCCACAACGCCTTCGAACTCGACCGCGCCGACCGGCTCGTCTCGCAAATTCCCGTGCCGCCGGGTTTCCGAGACCTCGAGCTCGATGCCCTCATGGCGGCCATGCAATCGGACAAGAAGGCGAAGCGGGGCCGCCTCCACTTCGTGGTGCTCGATGAAATCGGCCATGCCTATCTAGCCGACGGCGTCGATCCTCGCGACGTGAAAGCCGCCTGGGATCATGCTCGTGCGAACGCGTGAGACCACCGACGATGCGGCGAGCGAACCATCGTTCGTCGCCAGGCCGCATGTGCGCATCGCGGCACCTTTAAGTGCATGCGACGTTACATTTCGACTTCTCCAGCTTTCGATCCTGGCCTTTTCTTGTCTCCTCGCCGCATCATATCGTATTCCGGACGCGCCGTCCGCTTGGCGTTCTACGCCGTCGTGGCCGGAGTCCTGGTTTTCTTCGCCCTTACGCGTACTGAGGTCGGAAGAGAAGGCCTGCGAGTTCAACTAGAGCGTCAGTTTGGTGACCGATTTGACGGCCGCCTCGAAATCGGAACGCTGAAAGGGAATCTGCTGAACCGCCTGTCGGCCGGCCACGTGCAAATTCGCGACTCGAACGGCCGCATCGTCTTCGCCGCCGATTCCGTCGTGGCGCATCCGAGCTGGCAAGACCTCCTCAAGCGAACCGTTTCCCCGGGACGCATCACCCTGATTCGCCCCCAGATCCATCTCGTCCGCGAGCCGGACGATACGTGGAACGCCGCCGGAATCTTCGGACCAGACGGACGAACCGGATCTGCGGCGAACTGGTCGTTCTCCTCAACCCACGTTACCCTGATTGACGGGCGACTCACGACCCGGTCCGACGGTTCGCCTCCCCGTCTCATTCGGGAAGGGCATGTGTTCGACTATCTGAATGCCGAGGTCGAAGGCCTGAGCGGCCGGGCAATCATCGACTGGCAATCCGACCTGAAGTTCGTCGACGTCCTGCAAGTCAGCGGCCGAATCCCCGACGTCGCACTCCCACTGGATAGCCTAAGGGGTCAGTTTTTAATCCAGGACGGTGGATTTAGCGTGAATGAAGTGCACCTTCGACTCGGCTCCACACGCCTTCATTTGGCCGGATCGATTTCCTCCTATTCAGATTGGAACGACCCGGCCTCCGATCCGCTCGTCGAGGTCGATCTGCAACAGAGCACGTTGCATGCGGACGATTTGACGCGCCTCTTCCCACGCCTTCCCCTTTCCGATAGCGTCACCGCCTCGATGCGGGCCCAGGGCCCCCTCTCCGGCCTCGTATTGGAAGACTTGCATCTCTCACACGGACGTTCGCGCGTGTCGGCGGAAGGAACGCTTCTCGGCCTCCCCGATTCGCTTGACTACGAGCTGGCATTTCGGCCGGGCGCCGTCAATTGGACCGACGTCGAAGCCGTCTACGCTGCTCCAGGCTTGCCGTCGTTCGAACACCTGGGCACGATCGAGCTCTCCGGATTTTCGGACGGTATCATCCGCTTCGCCGGCCGCGACGGACGTCCCTTCTGGGAGGCTTCGACGGAGATACAAAGCCGGAGCGAGGCCGGGACGCTTCAGGCGGATTTTGAACACGCCTTCGGCGGCAGTCCGTATGTATCACTCGCCGGATCGGTGCATTCGCAAGGACTGAACGTCGGCCTCATCGCACGGGACGACGGGCTAGTCAGCGACCTGAACGGCCGCGCGACGCTCAGCGCGTCCGGCCCCGATCTGTTACGCGCCACGGGAGATCTTACCGTCTCGTTGACCAAATCGCGATTCGCGGGCCGCAGCGTCGACACGCTGCAGATCGACCTCGCCGGCGAGGAAGGACTGCTATCTGGGCGCGTGGCGGCCCGGCGCGGCGCCGGATCGGTCCACGCTCGGCTACGCGCCGACGTCAACGACGAGAGAACCACGTTCGCCGCAGACGGCTCACTTTCGCGATTCGACCTCGGGTCCGTCATCCCTTCCGACTCACTCACGTCGTCCTTGAATCTCGATTTCGCAATCGACGGCACGGCCGACGCGCTTCATGACTTCGAAGGAGAGGCCAGATTCTCATTCGACACGTCGCGCATGGCGTTCGGACGCGAAGAACGCATCGTTGCGCCCCACCAGACCACGCTCACGGTGAGACAGATCGCCAGCTCGTCTCCGCGAATCGAAATCGGGGGCGACGTGCTTTCGCTCCGCATTACCGGCGACGTGGCGGTCGATCCGTTCATGACCCTTGCGCGCCATTGGACGGACGCGTTCTCGCGTTCCGTGTCGAGCGCCGTGTCCAAGCCTTTGCGTTCCGATGGCACCCGATCGACCGCCTTCGAGGCGTCC
>CAZMXY010000014.1:13788-23260 GCA_964570345.1 uncultured Rhodothermales bacterium
CCGGACTCAGCCGACAGTCTCTCGTCGCGGACGTCCGCATCCTTCGCGCCGACGTTCTCTCGGCTCTGCTCCCGGTCGTACCGGTCACTCACACGAATTTGACCGGTCGCGTCGGCCTTACGTTCGATGCCGAGGATTTCGACCTCGAGGTTGTGCTGTCCGCGGATTCCATCGCATCCAGGAATCTTCGATTGCGTGGCGTGGAGGCCGTTTTCAACGCCGGCGCGCGCCTCGAAGACCTTCTCGCGAATTCCCTCGGGGCAGACCTTCACGTCGCAGCTGCACGGTTTCGATGGAACGACCAGGTATTTCTCGAACCGGACGTCAACGCCGCTTTTCGAGATCGGGGAATCGATCTCGCCGTACGGTCGTCCACAGCCGGTACCGCCGAGCCTCTTCGACTGGCTGCCCGGCTCGATCTGCTTGACGATCGGAACCGCGTTTACCTGAACGAACTCCAATTTTCGGCACGCGATCAGGTGTGGCGTGCCGGCGGTGCCGATACCATCGATCTGTACCGGAATGCCGTCGAGGTTCACGGCGTGACGATCCGAAGAGTCGACGCCGGCTCGTCCGGGAACGAACGAATTCAAATCCAAGGCGCCCTCTCCGCGGCTCCTACGGATACGTTGTTCGTCGACGTGCGCGATGGCCGGTTGCGAGACGTCGCCGCACTGCTCGCCATCTCCCGACCGATCGACGGTGCGATCAACGGCCGATTAGCCTACACGGGATTCACCACTCAGCCCGAGTTGACCGGCTCGCTCCGAGTCGATCCACTCGTCTACGACGACCGGGTCCTCGGTTCCATGTACGTGGCCAGCCGCTACATCCCGGGATCCCCCGACGTCGCACTCGACCTGCGTTTGACGTCGATGGAGCACACCGCCTCCGGCGGACGCCCCTACGAAGAGAACGAGCTCTCCGTCGCCGGAACGTTTCGGCTTCCCCGACTTGAATCCGACGAGTCGCGGGACGAGGGCGCGTTGAATTTGCGTCTAGACGTCGACAAGCTCGACGCGTTTTTCCTGGAATACATATTCCGAGGGGAAATCGACGGCGTGCGCGGCTACTTCACCGGCGACGGGCGGATCGACGGAACGTTCTCTCGTCCTCTCTTCCGTGCCGATCTCGACGTGAGAGGGGCGGGCGTCAGCATACCCGATTTCAACCTGACCTTCGACGCGGACGGCTCCGTGCGCGTCGACGACAAGGGCATCCATCTAGACGGATTGAGCGTGACGGATGCGACCGAAGGCAGCGCGGTCGTTTCAGGATCCATCCTGTTCAACGAGTATCGCTACTTTTCCTTCGACCTTCGCGGCGATCTGGACGAGCTCCGTATCATGAACGTCGGACAGTCGCGTGAACTACCCTTCTACGGCAGAATCTGGGCTTCGGGTCACGCTACGCTGACAGGGCCCTTGTCGAACGCCTTCCTGCGGGTCGACAACGCGGTCGCGACGGCGAGAAGCGATCTCTACATCCCCTTCGCCGAATCAGTCGAGGCCACCGACTCGGGCTTCATCGTCTTCGCAGATTCGGCGGGCATTCTTCCCGACATCCGCCGGCTGACGACGAGAGCCAACCTATTGGCTGAGCGGCCTGAAGGCGAGCGGCCGTTTCTCGAAGGCCTGGAGATGAACCTCAACATAACGGCTCCCGAAGGCTCGACGGTGCACCTGGTCATCGATCCGCTGCTAGGCGACGAGATCAACGCCGTCGGAAGCGGACGGATCGAGCTCATTCGAACGGAAGGCGAATTTTTTACGTACGGAACTTTCAACGTCACTTCGGGAGACTATCTCTTTACGGCAGGCGACGTCTTCTATCGGCGTTTTCTGATCGACGACGGATCGATTACCTGGGACGGCGATCCGCTCAACGCGATGCTCGACATCCAGGCCTCGTACCGAACGCGCGCGTCGACGGAAGGGCTCCTGACCGATGCCGAGTCGCGCCTCATCCCTCTCATCATCCACATGAACGTGCGGGGACGCGTAGCAACCCCGAGCGTCGAGCTCGCCCTGGCCGTGGACCGAAACGACCGCAGCATTCTCGGAGGGTACGAGGGCCTCGAAGCCGAGCTGAATCAACCCGAGTTTGCGGCCCAGTACGCCACGAGCGTGCTGTTGACGAACTCGTTTCTTCTGACGACGACGTCGCTCGGTTCTCAGCCGTCGGCAGGGCTTTCCGACACCCGCAATCAGCTCGCCTTCAACAGCCTCTCCCAACTCGTAGCCAGCCAGCTCAATCGGTACCTGAACTACGCCCTGCCCAATCTCGATTTGAATTTCGGAGTACAGGGAGAAAGCGCTCAGGACCTGGACGTCACGTACGGGGTCGCCCTCCGCCTGCTCGACGAACGACTGATCATCCGCGGCCGAGGGATCTATCGCAACGAGCCGACCGAAGGTCGCCATCAGCAGAGCGGCCTCGACGAATTCGTCGTCGAGGTGCGGCTCAATCCACACGTCTCGGTGGAAGTGTTTTATCGTCGTGAAGGCGACTTGCTGAGCGCTGCCGAGTCGTTCAATACGTCGACCGGCGCCGGCGTCTCGTACCAGGCGCAGTTCTCCTCGTGGAATCGATTCATGAAACGCGTATTCGGCTGGTTGCTCCCAGCCGGAGCGGATGAAGAGAAGGAGAACGACGAGGGCGAGAGCGACGCCGAAGAAGACGTCGTGGCCGGCGCTGCGGATTAACCACGGCGCTCTGCCGCGTCAGCGGCCCTACGCCGGCCGACTCGCCTCCCGGCACCGGACACAAAACGATCGAATCACCCGTCATCGGACCGACGAGCCCTCAGCGGCGTTTCAGGCTCGATTACGCCATCGACAGACACAACGGATAGTCCTCGTGAGCAACCCTCTCGGAAGAAAACGCATCAAGCGAGACATACTCAACGTCCTCAAGAACAACGGCAAGAAGGCCTATCGTCCGAAAGAGCTCGCTCGGCAGCTGGGCTACAAGGACAACCGCGTCTACCAGCGGTTTGAGGACGTGCTCTCCGAAATGGACGAGCAGAATCTCATCGGCAAGGCCAAGGGCGGGCGATATTCCTACAAACCACGCCCGACGACCGTCGAGGGCATCCTCCGCGTCAATCCGCAGGGATTCGGCTTCGTCGAAGTTCCGGGGCAGGACGAGGACCTCTACGTTCGCGAGTCCAAGATGAAAACGGCACTGGACGGGGACCGCGTTCTCGTCGGGCTCGCGGCGCCGGGTCGCGGAGAGCGCCGGCGTGAGGCCGAAGTGCTCAGGGTTCTCGAGCGCCGGCGAAACAAGGTCGTCGGAACGTTCCAGAAGATGGGCCATTTCGCCTTCGTCGTGCCCGACGACAAACGCTTGACGCAGGACGTGTACGTCCCCGAAGCGGAATTCAACGGCGCGTACGACGGCGACAAGGTGGTCGCCTCCATCGATCGATTCGACGACCGGCGGGCTTCACCGGAGGGCCGGATTCTAGCGGTCCTCGGTCCGAGTGACGATCCCGGCGTGCGTGTGTTGTCCCTCGCCATGAGCCTCGACGTGCGCTCGGGCTTTCCGGAAGTGGTCATCGAGGAGGCGCAGGCCATTCCGGACACGATCCCACAGGTGGAGATCGACCGACGGGCCGACTTACGTGAGAAGAACGTATTCACGATCGACCCGGAGGACGCGAAGGACTTCGACGATGCGATCCACGTCAGCGAACTGCCCAACGGAAATTTCGAGATCGGCGTGCACATCGCCGACGTAAGTCATTACGTACGGCCAACGACGCCGCTCGACGGGGAAGCCCTCGAGCGCGGCACCAGCGTGTATCTCGTCGATCGCGTCATTCCGATGTTGCCGGAAAAGTTGTCGAACGAAGTCTGCTCGCTGCGGCCGAACGAGGACAAGCTGGCGTTTTCGATCATCATGGAAGTCTCGCCTCACGGAGCGGTGAAGGATTACGAGATCGCTGAGACCGTCATCCGCTCTCACTACCGTTTCACCTACGAGCAGGCGCAGCAATTCATCCAGGGCGGCCACCCTCGACATCCCTTCGCCGAAAACGTCGTTTGCGCCGCTCGCCTCGCACGCACGCTCACGCAAAAGCGCATTCGGGCCGGGTCCGTCGACTTCGATCTCCCCGAGATCCGCGTCATCCTCGACGAGGACGGCAATCCCGTTAACATCGTAAAAAAAGAGCGTCAGGAGTCGAACCGATTGGTCGAAGAGTTTATGCTGCTGGCGAATCGAACCGTCGCGGAGCACGTCGGAAAGCGTGGCAAATCAAAGCCGTTCGTCTTTCGCGTGCACGACAAGCCGGATGCCGAGAAAATCATGCAACTCGCCGAATACGTCCGCGCGTTCGGGTATCGACTGGAGCTGACCAACAGTGGAACCGTCGACTCCAAGCAGCTCAATGCCCTGCTCGAGCACGTGAAGGACACGCCCGAGGAACCGGTCATCGAGGAAGCCGCCCTCCGCGCCATGTCAAAGGCGAAATATTCGACACGGAACATGGGCCATTACGGCCTTGGCTTCGACCACTACAGCCACTTCACGAGTCCGATACGCCGCTACCCGGACCTCATGGTGCACCGCCTTCTAAAACTCTACTCGCAAGGCGGCACCGTGCCGGACGTCGACGCCATCGAACGGAACTGCGAACACTGCTCCGAGCGCGAGAAGACCGCCACCGAAGCCGAGCGGGAATCCGTCAAGCTCAAGCAGGTCGAGTACGTCCGCGCTCATCTGGGTGAGCAGTTTCCCGGCGTCGTCAGCGGGGTGACGAAATTCGGCGTCTTCGTCGAGCTTTCCGACTTGTTGGTCGAGGGTATGGTCCACGTGCGCGAACTCGACGACGATTATTACGAATACGACGAACGAACCTACAGCCTCGTCGGCCGCGACACCGGCAGGACGTACCGCCTCGGGGATCGTGTGGAAGTACTCGTGGCCGGTGCGAACCTCGAAAACCGCGAAGTGGACTTCACGTTCGTGGACTGACGCGAGGCATGCTGCGTCTCGCGCCTCTACCGTGGCGCACGACCATCCGTTAACATCCGACTCATCATGGAAAGTCAAGAGCTCCGCTCGCTACAAGCGCCCCTGAAAGCTCGATACCGTGAGGATCCTGAGTCTGCCGTCGTCACGCTTCGTGCCGAAGGCCGGATCGGCGCCGGCCTGACCTGCAAGATCGAGACGGGAAAGGCCCTCGTCGAGGCCGGTCTGCATCCGGCTACCGGCGGAGACGGCATTGCGGCGTGTTCCGGCGATATGCTGCTCGAGGCACTGGCTGCGTGTGCGGGCGTCACGCTGAACGCCGTGGCCACGGCGCTGGGCATCCTCGTGCGCGAAGGCACCGTGATAGCCGAAGGCGACCTCGACTTTCGCGGTACGCTGGGGGTGTCAAAGGAAGCTCCGGTCGGATTCCGGGCGATCCGTCTGCGCTTCGACCTCGATACCGACGCCTCTGCCGACGAGGTGGCCAACCTTTTGAAATTGACGGAGCGGTACTGCGTCGTTTACCAGACGTTGCGCGGCGCCCCTCCCGTCGGCATCACACTCGGCCCTGCCACTGGGCGTACATGATTAGATGGGTAATTGGGCAGCGTCCCGGTTTTGCGTATCGAGGCGTCACAGCGGCGTATGGTCCTTTCGGAACCACGTGATCTGAACCGTCGAGTCTGGTTCCTGCGTTTTCGCGCGTCTTGAATCCCGCGCGGAATTTCGTCGTAGGCATTCCATCGCCTGTCGAGCGCTCGCCGTATTGTCCGAGGTAGGTGGATCGTCAATCTCGCCGGCCGGAATCGCCCCGCGCCGATTAGATTCAAATCATTCACATCGCGGTGCCTTCAAATGAAGCAGTTACGTGCCGGCCTGGCCTGTTTCACGTTCGCGTTCACCCTTAGCCTCACCGCAGCAGTCCAGGCGCAGTCCGCCCGGAATATTCCGGACGTCTCCTACCAAAAGTTCGTGCTCGACAACGGCCTCACCTTGATCGTGCACGAGGATCACAAGGCGCCCATCGTCGCCGTAAACGTATGGTATCACGTCGGCTCGAAGAATGAGCCCGACGGCAAGTCCGGGTTCGCGCATCTCTTCGAGCACCTCATGTTCAACGGCTCGGAGAACTACAACGACGACTATTTCAACGTGCTCGAGCGCATCGGCGCCACCGACCTGAACGGCACGACCAACGAGGACCGTACGAACTATTTCCAGAACGTGCCTGTCGGTGCTCTGGACAGGGTCTTGTGGATGGAATCGGATCGGATGGGGCACCTGCTCGGCGCGGTCGACCAGGCGCGGCTCGACGAACAACGCGGCGTCGTCCAGAATGAAAAGCGCCAGTGGGAGAACGAGCCGTACGAGCGGGCCTGGAATCACATCACCGAGGCAACGTGGCCCAAAGGGCATCCTTACGCCCACACCGTCATCGGTTCGATGGAGGACCTCACGGCCGCCTCACTGGAGGACGTGCACGAGTGGTTCAAGACCTTTTACGGTCCAAATAATGCCGTCCTCGTGATAGCGGGAGCCATCGACACCGAAGCCGTACTCGAGAAGGTCGAACACTATTTCGGGGACATCCCTCCGGGTCCGCCGACGTCGCATTTCGATTCATGGGTCGTCGAGCTGCAAAGCGAGCGGCGGGAGACGATGCAGGATCGCGTACCCCAAGCCCGCATCTACAAGGTTTGGAACGTGCCGCCGCTCGGAACTCTCGAGTACAATCTACTCTCGATCGTAGATCGTGTGCTCACCGAGGGAAAGACGTCGCGCTTATACAAACGGCTGGTCTACGAGGACCGGATTGCGACGGACGTCAATTTTCTTCTCGATGGCCGCGAGATCGGAAGTCAGGTCGTGATCTACGCCACCGCTCAGCCAGGCCAGACTCTTCCCGCCGTAGAGCAGGCTCTCGACGAGGAGCTGGAACGATTCTTGGTCGACGGTCCCACCCCGGAAGAGATAAGCCGTGCCCAGACCTCCTCGACGTCAGATTTCGTCCGGGGGCTGCAGCGCATCGGCGGCTTTGGTGGGAAGTCGGACGTCCTCGCGCAAAGTGAAGTGTATCTGGGAAGCCCCGATGGCTACAAGTCCCATTACGAGGACGTCCTCGCAGCCACGCCTTCCGACGTTCGCGACGTGGCAAGCCGCTGGCTCGGCGACGGCGTATACGTGCTCGAAGTGAACCCGTATCCGGAGCTCGCCCCTGCCGCCGAAGGCGCCGATCGCTCGACGCTGCCTCCGGTCGCGGAGGCCGCTGAACCGGAATTTCCCGATCTGCAGCGTACGACGCTGAGCAACGGAATGGAGATCATACTCGCGGAGCGACATTCGGTACCTCTCGTCGAGATGGAGCTCCTGATCGATGCCGGATTCGCAGCCGATCAGGGAATCCGTATGGGCACGGCCGACCTCACGATGGACATGATGGACGAGGGCACCACGACCCGCTCGGCCCTCGAACTCAGCGATCAGATGGCGTTGCTGGGCGCGGAGATCTCGACGGCTGCGAACCTGGACCAGTCGTCGGTGACGCTTTCCGCACTTCGTCAAAACTTGGATGCATCTCTGGATCTATTTACGGACGTCGTGCTGAATCCATCGTTTCCGCCGTCAGAACTCGAGCGCATCCGCCAGCAACAACTCGCTTCAATCCAGCGTGAGAAGGTGACGCCCATCTATATGGCACTGCGGGTGTTTCCGAGGCTCATCTACGGGGAGGATCATCCCTATGGACTACCGTTTACGGGCTCAGGTACCGAGGCGTCCGTTCGCGAGATCACGAGGGAAGATCTGGCGGCCTTTCACGAGAGGTGGTTTAAGCCGAATAACGCCACGCTGATCGTCGTCGGGGACGTGACGATGACCGAACTCGAGCCGATGTTGGAATCGCGATTCAAGGGATGGATACCGGGGGACGTTCCACGTAAGAACGTCGCCGACATCGAGCAGCCCGAAGGCGGCGTTCTCTATCTGATCGACCGGCCCGGATCCATCCAATCCATGATCATTGCAGGGCACCTGGCGCCGAAGAAGTCGTCGCCGAACGAAGTCGCCTTCGAGACGATGAACACCGTGCTTGGCGGAGCCTTCACGTCGCGCGTGAACATGAACCTTCGCGAAGCGAAAGGCTGGTCGTACGGCGCGTTTACGTTCGTTCCGGATGCACGCGGTCAACGGCCATATATATTCTACGCGCCGGTTCAAACGGACAAGACGAAAGAAGCCATACAGGAGCTCCAGGCAGAGCTGGAGGGCATCCGGGGCGCCAGGCCCATCGAGGCGAGCGAGATCGAACTGGCGAAGAACAGCCAGACCCTCACGCTCGCCGGTCAGTGGGAGACGCTCGGCGCGGTGCGCTCGTCGATCGCCCAGATCGTGCGGTATGGACTTCCCGATACCCATTTCGAGGACTACCCGGACGAGGTGCGCGCCTTGAACGAGGAAGATCTGATGAGTTCAGCGCAACGGTTCGTCCTTCCGGACCATACGGTTTGGGTGGTCGTCGGCGACCGCAAGGAAATCGAGCCGAACCTCCGGGAGCTAGGTTTCTCGGAAATCCGCACGATCGACAGCGACGGGAAGGACGTGATGTAGCCGTAGAGCGACGATCTTGCTATCGTCGAGTCAGCGGAACGACACGCACACCTTCGTTCAAGGAGCGGTACGGCGTCGTCTGCCGCACGCGGAGCGGCGACCTGCCTGTCGACGTCACGCACGGGCTCGGTTCGGCGCAGGTCTTCGGCTTGCGGGGAGCCCTGCAAACGGCCGTGTAAACGTCGTTGACGGGAAGCCGGTGGGCCGCTATCATACAACCGGTATCTCCCTCTTAAACGTGAGTCGATAGGTGCCTTAGGCTATGGAGACCATCTACCTGATCTGCCTGCTGGTCGGAGGTTTCTTCGTCCTGCTTTCGATGTTCGGAGCCGGGGGGACGGACGCGGACGTGGAATTCGACGTGGACGTAGACACGGACGCCGGCGCCGATCCTTCCGTGAGCGGGGGAAGTCAGGGCCCCTGGACGGCACGCGGCTTCGTCGACATATTTTCGGTTCGCGCGCTATTCCTCTTTACCGCCTTCTTCGGTCTGACCGGCACGATACTTTCGTTGCTGGATAGCGGCGAGCCCCTAACGGTCGTTCTCGCCGTACTCGTCGGGATCGTCACGGGGCTTGGCGGAAATTACGTCATCAAGCGCGTGGGTTACGAGCACGTCTCCAGTGACGTGGACAGCAACGAGCTGAAGGGGCTGACCGGTAAGGTTACGGTCCCGTTCGGCGGAGAGCGGAAAGGCAAGATCAGCCTGGTAGCCCGCGGGCATCGTCTACAGCTCGTCGCACGCGCTTTCGAGAACCAGACGATCGACACGTTCGGGCCGGGTGACGACGTCGTCGTCGTCCGAATCGACGGAGCGATCGTGGAGGTCGTCAAACCGGAGTAACCCTCACGCTGCCTGTTATGATCGCCGAGCAGGAAAATTCGCGGT
>CAZMXY010000014.1:23360-24799 GCA_964570345.1 uncultured Rhodothermales bacterium
CGGGAGAATTCCCGCCCAGCTTGATCAACGCCAGGGAGAATTCCCGCCTGGCTCGATCACCGCCGGGGAGATCCCCGCCCCCGAACCAGACCGGATCCTGACATGACCGCCCTCGTCGTTTCCATTATCTTAATCGTCGCCTTCATGACGGTGCTCGGCATCGTCCGCGCCAACCTCAAGATTTGCCAGCCAAACGAAGTGCTGATCTTCAGCGGCCGACGGCGTGCACTGACTGACGGATCGTCGCTCGGCTATCGGGTCATCCGCGGCGGACGCGGCTTTCGCATCCCTCTCATCGAGCGGGTCGACCGTCTGGCCCTCAACACGATCCCTATCGATCTGACGGTTACGAACGCGTACTCGAAGGGCGGTATACCGCTCAGCGTGCGTGCCATCGCAAACGTCAAAGTCGCTTCGACCGAACCGGAACTGAACAACGCGGTCGAGCGGCTGCTCGGCAAGAATCTCAATGAGATCCAGCTTATCGCCAAAGAGACGCTCGAGGGCAACCTGCGCGGCGTCGTAGCACTGCTTTCCCCGGAAGAAGTCAATGAGGATCGCCTCAAATTCGCGCGGGAGCTCGTTGAGGAGGCCGACAACGACCTTTCGGCGCTCGGCCTTCAGCTGGACACCTTTAAGATTCAGAGCGTCGAGGACGACCGTGGCTATCTCAATGCCATCGGCCGCCAGCAGACCGCACACATTATTGCGGCGGCTGAAATCGCTGAGGCCGATCGGCGCGAGGCGGCTCGCCTCGCCGAGGCGAGAGCGGACAAATCGATTGCCGAGGCGGAAAACGACGTCCGCATCGTCAAGGCGCAGCTTGCCGCCAGGTCGGAGGCCGAGGAAGCCAAGGTGAACGTCGCGGCCGACGTAGCCAGAGCCACCGCCGAGCAGGAATTAGCCCTTCAGGAGATCGAACTGGCCGAGAAAAGGCAGCGCGCCCAGATCATCGTAAAAGCCGAGGCGGAGCGCCGCGCCAAGGAAGAAAGCGCAAAAGGCAACGCTGCCCGCATCTTCGAAGATGGACAGGCCGAGGTCGAAGTCTTGCGTCGGAAGCTCGAGCTCTGGCAGCAGGCCGGACCCGATGCAGAGCGCCTCTTCCTCATTCAGATGCTGCCGGATATTTTGAAGGAGGTCATAAAGACGGTCGATAACTTGAAGATTGACAAGCTCACCGTGGTCGACGGCGGCCGCGCCGGCGACGGCGTCCCCGCTCTATTTAGCCAGATCGCGGGCGCCACGCCGGCTCTCCTGGAAAGCCTGAAGGCATCGACCGGGGTAGACGTCGCCGCACTCCTAATGCGCGCTCACCAAACGAAGGGCGCCTCCTCTCTTTCGGGCAAAGACGGCGATTTGCCGGACGTCGACATGCCGAGAGGGGCCACGACGGAGTGAGAATGGCGCTCGTCCCGCCCGCCCGTCGTCACGACTCGCCC
>CAZMXY010000014.1:24899-47307 GCA_964570345.1 uncultured Rhodothermales bacterium
TTCGTCGTCGCCCTCGATACGTTCGAGCCCCTTCTCGATATGATCGAGCAGCCGCTTCGCATCCATGTCCTTTTTTAGCCGGTCGAGTCCCGCTTGCTTCGGCTCGTATCCCAGCTTCTCGTACAAATCCTCTAGCATTCGAAGGGTCATGGACGTCTTGCGCTCGATGTGAAGCGATACTTGCAGATCGACTTCATCCCTCAATTCCCCGATTCGCTGATACCGCTTCTGATGCATCAGAATCAGCAAAGCGATCAACGGCGCCTCGACGGACGCGATCGTCGCGAGTAAAACGAACGGATAGGGGTCGATCGGCTCCCACGGCATGAACGGGAGGTTGACGAGTACCCAGAGCAGGTGCGTGCCGAGGAGGACGAGGAAAAAAACGGGTTGGGCGAGAAAGTGGCCGGCTCTGTCGACTTGATCGGCGATGCGACTCTGCCGCCGCGCCATTTCCGTCCGCACGCTGAGGATCTCCTCCGCATCGCGGCTCAGCTGATCCCAGTGATCTCCGAACTCCCGTTCCAATGGCGTCCTCATGGCTCACCGTCGGAGATCGTCGCCCCTGATGCCCTCCGGCGTGCCGTCGCTGGAAATTCAATTCACAACTCATACTGCGTCACGTATGCTTCGGCCGCGTAAAATTCCGGCAGCCCCAGCTCATTCAGCGCCTTCGCCGTGTTCAGATTCCGATCTCGGGCGCGCTGCCAGAACTCTCGATCGTCGTACGCGCCCGGAAACATGGCCCGGTCCTTCTGGCTTTCGTGCTTATAAATCGCCTGCACTTTGCGATCGAGATCGGCCTTCGACATCGGCATGAAGACGTCTGCCTTGTAGATCTCCCATTCCTGCCAGGCGCCTCGATAGAGCCACACGAGCGGACGCTTGAATGCGCCGTCATCCGACGGCTTGCCGTTTCCGGTCGAATCGGACTTCGACTCGGCCTCGAACTCCACCGGCTTCTCGAGACCCGCACTTTTCACCTGGTGTTCGTTGTACCGCTTCAGTGCCTCTCCGATCGCGTTATAGCACATCCGGTGGGTGCCGTGCGGATCGGAGAGGTCACCTGCCACGAAGACGTGATCGGGAACGAGCTCCTCGAGCAGATCGAGCACGACTTTCACGTCGGCCTCGCCGATCGGATCCTTGCGCACCCGTCCCGTCTTGTAAAACGGCATGTCAAGGAAGCGGGCGTCGTCGCCGGTCAGTCCCATCACTTCCAGCCCCTCAATGGCCTCCGCATAGCGGATGTACGCCTTGATGGCCTGGACCTCCTTGATGTCCACCTGACCTGGCGCCTTCTTCTCGAGGAATTCGAGGATCTTCTTTCGGCGCGTATCCACGTCCTTCTTCGCGCCCTTGTCCAGTCCCATGACGTCGATGCTCATCTCGATGAACCGCAGATACCTGCGTACGTCCGCGTCGAACACGGCAACGGAGCCGTTCGTCATGTAGGCTACGGTTATGTCGTTCCCGTTGGAGACGAGTTTGTCGAGCATTCCGCCCATCGAGATCACGTCGTCGTCGGGGTGCGGGCTGAAAACGATCACCTTCTGGTTTTTGACGAGGCCGTCCTTGTAGGTCACGCGCCGCCGCAGGTCTTCGAAGATCGTCCGGCACAGGTTGTCGATACTGTCGTATGCGTAGACGAGCTCGTGGAGGTGGTTGCGATAAAAATCCGCCTCTTCGAGCGTGAGGATCGCCTTCCCGAGCTTCTCCGACAACCAGATCACGGCGCGCTTTGCCATCAACGGGTCCCAGTCGACCGGCTTCACGATCCAGGGCATCTTCTCGCGCGCTAGCTCACTCGCCGCGGCACGGTCCACGTAGCACGTCGCGTTTCGATGCATCTGGAGATAGGTCGCGGTGACGCGCCGATTCGGCTCCTCCTCGACCGCGCGTCGCACGATGGGGGCCTTGTGCTCGCCCGTGGCCAGCAGGATGACCTCTCGTGCGTCGAGGATCGTACCCACACCCATCGTGATCGCCTGCCGTGGTACGTTCTCTTCCCCAAAGAAGTCGCTCGCAGCGTCCTTCCGCGTGATTTCATCGAGCACGATGAGGCGGGTCCGCGTGTCCGGGCCGGAGCCCGGCTCGTTGAAGCCGATGTGCCCGCTCCGCCCGACGCCGAGCAAAATTAAGTCGAGGCCGCCGGCCCTCTCGATCTCGTGCTCGTACATGTGACAGTACGCCTCGACCTCGTCCACCGGTAGGTTCCCACGCGGGATGTGGACGTTTTGCTCCGGGATGTTGATGTGATCGAAGAAGTTTTCCCGCATGAACCGATGGTAGCTCTGCAGGCCGTCGGGCTCAATGGGATAATATTCGTCGATGTTGAACGTGATGACCTTCGAGAAATCGAGACCGTCTTCCTTGTGCATCCGAATGAGATGCTGATACACGCCGATCGGCGTCGAACCGGTCGGAAGGCCGATGACCACGTTCTTGCCTACGGTCCTTCCTTCCTCGATCAGTCCCGCGATTCGCTTTGCGACCTGACGAGACATAGCACCGGGATCGTCAAAGATGAGCACGGGTACGCGCTCGAGCTGCGCACCGGCAATTGAGGTGCGGCCGGTCACGTGGCCGACCTCTCGACTTACCGCTCGCTCGGTGTAGTTGTTCATAACGTTAATGGCTTCGCTTGCGCTGTGAAGGTGACGCCGAACGTTCCAGCGTGGTCCGGGGTGTCGAATCGGAATTCGATCATCCACGACTCGCCTCACTTAGGTCTCGAATCACCGACAGCGCCTCGCGCTGGGCTTCCAGCGTCCGGTCGACGTCGGCTTCGGTATGGCGGCTCGAGACGAAAAAGGCCTCGAATTGCGACGGCGCCAGATAAATGCCCCGATTCAACATCTCGTGAAAATAGCGGCCGTACAGCTCCGTATCGCACGTCTGCACGTCATTATAGTTCGCAACTCTCTTGCTCGTAAAGAAAATCGTACCCATCGAGCCGACCTGCGTGCCGTAGTAATCGAGGCCCAGCTCGGTCAGGTTTTTCGCCGTTCCCTCCGCCAGGCGGCGGCCGGCGGCCTCGAGGCGATCGTACAGACCCGTGTCCTCGACGATGCGTCGAAGGATGGCGAGACCCGCGGCCATGGCCAGGGGATTCCCCGAAAGAGTTCCGGCCTGATAGACCGGTCCGTTCGGCGACAGCTGATCCATAAGGTCGCGTTTTCCGCCGAAAGCTCCCACCGGAAGACCGCCCCCGATTATTTTGCCGAGGGCCGTAAGGTCGGGCGTCACGCCATATCGCTCCTGCGCTCCCCCCCTCGAGACTCGAAAGCCCGTCATCACCTCGTCGAAAATGAGCACGATGGCCGCCTCGTCACAGAGCGCGCGGAGTCCTTCGAGAAAGCCGGGCTCAGGAGGTATGCAGCCCATGTTGCCGGCCACCGGCTCGACGATGATTGCGGCGATCCGGCCCTCGTGATCCGCGGCCAACTGCTTGACGGCGTCGAGATCGTTGTACGTCGCCACCAGCGTATCGCGCGCCGTTCCCGACGTGACGCCCGGCGAATTCGGTTGGCCGAACGTCGTGGCGCCACTGCCGGCGGCGATCAAGAAGTAATCGGCATGGCCGTGGTAATTGCCTTCGAACTTGACGACCTTTTCACGGCCCGTGCATCCGCGCGCAAGCCGCACCGCGCTCATCGTGGCTTCGGTTCCGGAATTGACCATGCGTACCCGTTCGATCGACGGCACCACGTCGCAGATCAATTCGGCGATCTCGACCTCGAGCTTCGTCGGTGCACCGAACGACGTCGAATCGATCGCGGCCGTCCGCACGGCGTCCACGACGTACGGATCGGCATGACCGAGCAGCATCGGTCCCCACGATCCGACATAGTCGACGTATCGATTTCCGTCTTCGTCCTCCACATACGCGCCCTTCGCTCGACGTATGAAGACGGGCGTCCCACCGACGCTCTTGTACGCTCGAACCGGCGAATTCACGCCGCCGGGGATGACACGGCAAGCCCGATCGTAGAGTCTTTTGCTTTCGTTCAAATTCATCGGAGAGGTACGCAGGACGCCGAGCAGACCTCCGCGGTGGCCGGAGAAGCGATTCGTGCATCGGATGGGAAGGCGGAACGCAAGCCGGCTTTATTCGCTTTCGTGAGCGCGGGATGCCGTCAACGGTACGTCCCAACGGTGCGCTTCCGTAATGAACGCACACTGATGACATCGGGAGGAGCGCTCCGACGGAAGGATACGCGGCAGCGCGTTCAGCGGCCGCAGCGGGTACGGCTCGCCCGAAGCGGAGCCGTCGCCCGACGCACTCACCGTACCGACTCCGTCCGGCAGGCGAAGCTGAGCCGCCGCTGCTTCCGCCAATGCCTGAATAAAGAGCGGATGGCAGTTGAGCCCGGAGGTCACTTCGAAATGGCGACAACCGTCTTCCTCGGCTTCATGGCGCAGCTCGACGTCGAGCTCGAACGCCGTTTCGATGTGGTCCGTCACGAAGGCCACGGGAACGATCACGAGCGCCTCACGACCCTCCTCGGCCAGTTGTCTCACTTTGTCGACCGTGCTCGGCGTCAGCCATTCCGCCGGTCCCACCTTGCTCTGAAATGCGACGTGAAAGGGTCGATCGTGACCGCGCTGGACCATGATCCGATCCACTGTGGAATGAATGAGGCAGCAGTAAGGATCGTGACGATCCTTCATCTCCTTGAGCGGCGTCCCGTGTGCGCTGAAAACGAGATGCACCTGATCGCGGAGATGCTTCGGAAAGCGCTGCAGGGCCTCGTCGATCCGCTCGGAGACGGCCTGCACGTATTTGGGATTTGCGGCATATTCGAAGACGTACGTCATGTCCCATTTCGGAATCTCGCCGCCGGTTTCCAACGTCCACCAGTACACCAGCGACGAACCGGTCGTCGTCTTCGAATACTGTGGATAGAGAGGCAGCAGCACGACCTTGTTGATGCCGTCTCGTTTCATTTCCTCAGCGGCCTCCTCGCTCATTGGATGCCAATACCTCATCGCGATGTACGTCCGAAATTCTACGCCGGCTTTGGTCCCGTATTCGCGCTGGAGGAGACTCTCGAGCGTTCGAGCCTGCTCGCGCGTGAGCCGATTGATCGGAGAACCGCCTCCGATCACCTCGTAATTGTCCGCCAAGCGTTTGGACCGTCGACTGGAAATGAACCGGCAGAGGGCGTGCCGAAAGAACCCGCGGAGCGGAATGTCGATGATCGCCGGATCCATGAACAGATTGTACAAGAATGGCGCCACGTCTGCCCGCTTTTCAGGGCCTCCGAGGTTCATCAAGACCACTCCGATCCGGTCGCCTCGATCGACTTCGAGCGGCTCGGATGCGAAGTATTCCCCCGTGACGAGCCTCTCGTCGTATCGATATCGCTTCAGAAACTCGCGCGGCGTCATAATGGTGAACCGTCGTAAGAGACGCTACTCTACACCTATGTACCGGAAAATCTAGCTCATCAGTTCCTTGACGTCATTGAAGTTTCCACTAACTCCCTCTCGGCGGATCGGGCGACGACCCGATCCGCCCCGAAGCCGCTTTCGACGGACGCGCGGCGTCGATCGGCCGGCGCTTCAGGGCACGTCGGAATCGGCAAGGTCCAGCCAGTCTCGCGCCTTGAAAAACCACGTCGCGCGCGCCTCCTTCGAGCCCGCCTCCGGGGACCAGTCGTACGGCCAGCGAACGCACGGAGGCAAGCTCATGAGTATGCTTTCCGTGCGCCCCTCCGTCTCTATCCCGAACTTCGTACCTCGGTCGAAGAGCAGGTTAAACTCGACGTACCGACCCCGTCGTATCGCCTGATACGTCCGTTCGGCCTCTCCGTAGGCGGTCGCCATTCGTCGAGCCGCGATGGGCACGTACGCCTCCAGGAAGGCCTCGCCGGCGTCGACGACGAACTCGAACGTGCGCTCGGGCGCCTCTCGCAGGTAGTCGAAAAAAATCCCGCCTACGCCGCGCGCCTCTCCTCGGTGTGGAAGGAAAAAATATCGATCGCACTCCTCCTTGAAAGCCCCGTAATCCGCGACGGGGTGGCGATCACACACCTCCCGCCACACGAGATGGAAGTGCCGGGCGTCCTCCAGAAAAGGATAAAACGGTGTCAGATCGGATCCGCCGCCAAACCACTGGTCGGTCGGCGCCGTGAGGTCCTTGCCCAGCGCGAAGTATCGAAAATTGGCGTGCACCGAAGGCACGTACGGATTGAGCGGGTGAACGACGATCGAGATGCCGCACGCGAAAAACGACTCCTTTTCGACGCCGAGCAGCGACGTCATGCGGTCCGGCAGCAGTCCGTGAATCGTAGACGTGTTGACGCCGGCCTTCTCGAAGACGGCTCCGCCCTCGAGCACGGAAGAAACGCCGCCTCCTCCACCGGCACGTTCCCACGGATCGATCCTGAACCGGCCGCCTCCGTCGAGATCCTCCAGCGTCCACCGTACCCGCTCCTGAAGTCCCTCCACGAAGACGTTCATCCGCCGCGCCAGGCTGTCGCCGGAATCCGAAGCCCCGACGGGCGTATGATGGGGGTGATCAGACATGTAGGATCGAACGTACCGTCATGACCATTCTCGAATACAATCCGACGCAGGAAGACATACTCGACTTCCTCAACGACCGCATACGCGAGCTTCAATCGTCGGACGTCGAGGCCAAGTACATCCTGGCGGGCCCCACCGCGTACGAACGCCTGCGCGCGGCGATGGGCGAGCGTTTTAGGCGTTCGGCCGGTGTCTTTGAGACGTATAATTACATCCCCATCGTCGTCGATCCCTCGCGCACGGAGACCCTCTGCGTCCTTCCGGCTCCGTCCGAATGCGCGAAGGGTGCGAGAATCTACCGAATGGAGGAATAAGCCTCACGGCTCGCTTCGGAGCAATGTTCGGACCTCCGTTTCAAAGCGTTCTCTCCACGGAGGCGGCGCTTCGAAAGCGATCCACTCCTTGCTGGTCGGATGATTGAATGCGAGACGGTAGCAGTGGAGCGCCAGGTTCTTGCCGTCCAGCTCGCGCGTTGCACCGTAGCGAAAATCGCCCAGAATCGGGTGTCCCATCTCGGCAAGCTGCGCACGAATCTGGTGCTTTCTTCCCGTCGTCAGCCGCACGCTAACCAGGGTAACGTCCTCTTCTCGAGCAATCGCGCGCCACTGCAGCGCGGCCGCCTTCCCGCCTTCCTCCTCCTCCGTGACCATGCGTACGGATGCGCCCACCGCCAACACCCGGCCCCGGGCGATGCCGGCGCCCTCCAGACGTCCTTCCACCAGAGCGACGTATCGTTTCTCGACCGATCGCCGCCGGAACTGCTCGGAAAGGCGCGCCGCTGCTTTCGACGTTCGGGCAAAGACCATCACGCCGGATGCGGGCCGGTCGAGACGATGCACGAGGCCAAGATACACGTCCCCGGGCTTGTGAAATCGATCCTTGAGGAAGGCCTTACCGATCGAAAGAAGGTCCGCGTCACCCGTCCGGTCCGCTTGAACGAGTACGCCGGGGGGCTTGTTAACGACCAGAAGATGATTATCCAGGTAGAGGACGTCCATTAGGCGGCCCGCCGAAGCTCCTCCGATATCTCGTGAACGGCCTCGATAAAGACGCGCACGCTCTCGGGATCGTGATCCGGATGCAGCCCGTGTCCGAGGTTCGCCACGTGACCGATCGTACCGAACTCCGTCAGCATCCGTCGTACCTCACGACGAATGACCTCCGGCTCTGCATAGAGTACGGACGGATCAAGATTTCCCTGCAGCGTGACACGGCTTCCGACGACCGTTCGAGCCTGCAACGGATTCATCGTCCAATCCAGGCCGATGACGTCAAATCCCGATTCGGCCAGTGAACCCAATGCATAGTGCGCACCGCGTGCGAAGATGATCCGGGGGGGATCCGGTCGCCGGGTGGATACCTCCTGCGCAATGCGCCGCAGAGATGGAATCATGAAGGTGTGATACTCCTGCGGTCCCAGGAGTCCGGCCCACGAATCGAAGACTTGGACGGCCTGCGCGCCCCCATCGATCTGAGCCACCAGGTACTCGATCAAAACGTCCGTCAATCGGTCCAGGAGATCTCGACTTGCCTCCGGATGGCGGTAGAGCCACGACTTGGCGCGAGCGAAGGTCTTGCTGCCGGCTCCTTCGATCATGTAGGCCATCAGCGTCCACGGTGCACCGCAGAATCCGATCAGGGGCACACGTCCCTGCAGGCGGGCACGCGTCAACGTGAGGGCATCGAACACGTATCCCAAATCCTGAAGGACGTTCGGTCGCGTGAGGCGGGACAGGTCCGCGGGCGCGGTCAAGGGATCGTCGAACCGCGGCCCCTCGCCCTTCACGATGCGGACGGACATCCCCATGGCCTGCGGTACGACGAGGATGTCCGAGAAGATGATCGCCGCATCGAGCGGAAAGCGGTCGACGGGCTGTAGCGTCACCTGGGCGGCCAGCTCGGGTGTGCGGCAGACGTCGAAGAACGCTTCCTCGGCTCGCAGAGCGCGGTACTCCGGCAGATACCGGCCGGCCTGACGCATGACCCACACGGGGGTACGCTCGGTCGTTTCTCCCCGCGCGGCGCGGAGAAACAAGTCGTTCCGTAGGGGAGGGAAGTCACTCATGTGTTGCGGCCGGGGTGCATGCCTCTTCGGTCTCCAATATCGATGCTGCGCACCGCCGATCGAACGTCGATCCTGTGGAAATCAGATGAAGTGGCGCCGTCAGCGTGACGGGACGCTCGCCATTTCGTCGCCTTGCAGCGCGTCGCCGCACGCGGCACACGTTCCGAGCCGAGAGGGCACGCGGGCCCGGCCGCACGGGCAGGTTACGAAGATCTCCGTCGAATCGAGCGCGGCTCCGCAATCCGTGCAGACGATCGCGTGCGGATGATTCACGAATCGGCATTCGACGCATTCCCCCGGCTGCAAGAACGGTGATTCGGCGACGAGTCGCCGCAGACGCACGTGCGCCAGCAGAGCCAGCGCGGCGAGGGCCGTGAGGCTGATGGTCGCCGTGACCGTTTCTTGCAAGAAGAGCAGAAAGTTGGCGGCGGCGTGAAAGGCGGCGGCGGCAAGGACCGAAGGCGCCATGACGACGAGACGAGATCGATTCGGACGGACGAATCGAGCCCGCGCCAGCCCATACCCCCATAACGCGGCATACGCCATGTGGGCCGGCACAGGCCACAGGAATCGTGCGAGCAGCACCTCGTTCCCGAAGCGCATCGCGTACAGCACATTCTCGAAGGAGGCGAATCCGAGGGCGACCGTCATCGCGTAGACCATCGCATCGACCGGCTCGTCGAGGTCACCCAGACGACGCGTGACCTTGACGGCCGCGACCGCTTTGCAGACCTCCTCGGTGACCCCAACGGCGACGCAGAAAATGAGCAGGCGAACGGTGGAAACCGCCGTAGGGTCCTCGAAGACGTTGTGCCCCAGACCGATCCACATCCGCGCAATCTCGTTCAGCACGCCCGCCACGGCGATGCTGACGAATCCGCCCACGAGCCCGACCTGAACGAGGTGGCGCAGCGATTCCGGCTCGACCCGGTCGTAACGGCGCAGGATCCACAACCAGATCGCCGTCCCGAGAAGGACGCCTCCAACCATGTACGTGACTTCAAGCATCCCTTCTCTTCTACGGACGGCTTGCCGGGGTCATGCGCACGCTTGCCTGCCCACGACGCGCGTCGGAAGGCGGCGCGAACTTTTGCCAGGGGCGCAGGTTCGCGAGGCAGCCAACGGAGCACATCCGCACGCGCCCTTCGCGACGCTCGATGCGAAGGCGCTTCAATGCAGCCCGTCCGCCGATCGGAGGACTCGGCGAGTGCATGAGCGACTTTGCCCTGGTCCATGCGATGAACTGTTACAGGTGAATCGTATTTTCGGCGCGAATCGATGGGTAGTATTACACTAGAATTACAGCGAATGGCACGCCGCAGCGAGCGCGAATCGGAGTTTCCCTCCCAGAGGGAGGTCGACGAGCGCGCATCGGACCCTATGCAGAAAACGTCTACGCGGAAATGGTCGACGCGTGCGGCATCCCACGAGCTGGCCTACGTCGACGAGCTCAAACGTAAGGCCCTCCACCTCGTCGCCCTCGTGATTCCGCTCGGCATCTGGCTGGCCGGATCGACGCTAGCCCTGGCTGTGTGCGCTTCCGCGGCGACCCTCGCGCTGTCCGCCGACGTCCTTCGAGTGCGGTCGCATGGCTTTGCGGCGTTCGTCTACCGTCACTTCGGATTCATGATGCGCCCCGAGGAATGCCCGCCCGTCGGAGGTCCCATGGTGCTGAACGGGGCCACGTGGGTCCTGATCTCGGCCACCCTTCTCGTAGCCGTGTTTCCACAGGACGTCGCGGTCGTCTCCTTCACGACGTTCATGGTCGCCGACGCCGCAGCCGCCGTCATCGGGCGACGCTTCGGGCGGAGGTTGTGGCCTCGCACGTTTCGGACCGTGGAGGGTTCGACCGCCTTCTTCGTCGCCGGACTGGCGGTCGTCCTGCTTTTCGGCTGGACGCCGCTCTGGGGGGGTGTCTTAGCGGTGTCGGCCGGCACGGCGGCAGAAATCCCTTCACTCCCACTCAACGACAACGTCCGAGTGCCTCTCGTAATGGGTATCGTGCTGTACGCTTCCGGAGCGTTTGCCGCCTAACGCCAACCTCGTGCCTGAATTCGTCCAATCTGCCTGGAATCGCTTCGCCGGACTGGTTCCATTTCCGCAGCCGCCACTCATTCGCATTCGCCATCCCGTGGTTTTGATGCACGGATTCGGATTTCTGGCTTCGTTGCGCCGGGGCGGCCACCTGCACGAGGAAGCCATGAATCTTCGAGAACACGGAGTCGTGGCGTTTGCCCCGAACGTCTCGGCCTACGACACGATAGAAGCGCGATCCGATATGTGGAATCGTCGGCTCCGGATCGTGCTGCAGGAGACGGGGGCCGAACGCCTGAATCTCATCGCCCATTCCATGGGCGGCCTCGACGCCCGCTATATGATCAGCCGACTCGGCATGCACGACGTCGTCGCCACGCTCGTCACCGTCTCGACGCCACACCGTGGCAGCGGCGTCGCCGATCTCGTGCTCGAACGACCGCTCTCGGTCCAGAGCTGGATCGCGAACGTCTTGAACTGGATGGGCACGACATCCCTGGCCGACGCGAGATCGGACTTCCTGACCACGGTTCCGGAGCTCACGCCGGCCTACGTCTGCGAGCAGTTCAATACCCGGATCGAAGACCATCCGTCCGTGCGGTATTATTCCTACGCCGGCCGGGCAGGCCGGGGCACCGGCGTTTCGATCAACCCGCTCTTGCGGATGCAAAATCGCCTGCTCTATGCGCGGGAAGGAGAGAACGACGGGTTCGTCGCAGTGGAGAGTGCCAAGTGGGGCGAATTCCTGGGGACGATCGACGCGGACCATGCGCAACAGGTAGGACTCAGCATTCCCGGCGGCGGGCGCTTCGATTCAAACGAGTTCTATTGCGACGTCGTCCGGCGACTCGCGGCCGACGGATTTTAGCCCGAACGACCGCATCCGGGGACCTTCGTGGCCCCGGCCGGATCGTTCACGCCGCGTTTTCGCCCCGAACGGCGCGACGCCTATCGTTCAGCGCCAATTCCGCAGGGCGGCCGAGAGCGAGGCGATCAGCCCGTCCGCTCGCAACGCGCCGTCGAGCGTTCGAATAAAGTGTTCTCCCCAGCCGGGGCAATCGATCTCGTCCCACAGCGTATTGTGCCACAATACTACGCAGGCGCCGCCGAAGCGCCGGCACGTCGCCATCATCGATTCGGTTTGCGTCACCGCCTCTTCGACCGACAGACCCTGCCTGTTGAACAGCGCGGATTCCATCGTCGCAAGCGGCATTTCCCAGACGTCGAGCGTGCGATCGTGTTCGAGGTCATACAAACGATGTGGAAGGCACGTCCCACGTCGAAACCCCGGCCGATCGGCGAACCCGAGCGTGCTGTCGATCTCGAACCCGAGGTCGGCATGTAGGCGCGGCGTCGCGCCCGGATCATACCGGAGGTAGTGCTGGCGCACCGATGCGAGGTCGGTGGACGCCGCAGCGGCTAGCCGGTCCCGCTCGACGCGAAGGCGCTCCGGTTCCTCGATCGAACGGTAGCTGGGATGAAGCGCCACCTCAAACCCCTTTTCGCGCAGCGCTGTGAGACGGTTTCGTAAAAACCGCCCCGACACCGAGTATGATATGTCGTGCGGGTCGCCGGCGCCGGCCTTGACGAAGTACGTCGCGGTGCCTCCGCGTGCGTCTACTTCGTCGATCATACGCGACAGAGCACGTCGATAGGGGTCCCCTGCGACAAACTGACCGGCCACGGCACGGAGCCGCTCTACCCGCCGCGAGAGCGTGACGCCGCGAGCGTTTCGTATCGGATTCTGAACGAGCTCGCGATACAGTATCCCCGGGCGCCATTTTTTGACATAGTCGACGTCGTGCGTCGGGACCAGCGTCCAGGAGTGACCATTCCACGATCGAGGGGCAAACTCGATGCCGGCCGACGCGAGCTTTCCGGCCAGGATCGTCCGATAGCCATCCACGACGGGACGCTCGGCCGATCCGAGCAGTCCGGGTAGCGTCGCGCCGTATGGAACCCGGCCGTGCTCGTCTCGGACGTCCGACGCCGCCTCGTGCCATCCGCTCAGAAAGACAAACGTAGAGGCCACGAGATCCGGCCGACCGGAGCCCGTCGTGAAGGGGACCGGCCACGGCTCACCGTCGATCGCTACCAGTCCGGGCGGGGGTGCGTCGAACGACGAGCCCCGAGCGAAAAAATCGACCGCGCCCGGCGCGAGCGGCAGGTGAACGGTTCCCGCCTCGCCCACAGATTTCTCACCATAAACGATCCGCGGCACGCCCGACCATTCGGCCTCCAGTCCCAGCGGGACGAGCAGGGCTTCGAGAGCATAGCGCGCCTTTGCCGCCATAGACGCAGGCACGTCGATGCGGCAGGCGATCTTCCTTCCGGCGGATACGAGCGGCAAGGTATCGAGTGGGAATGGACGTGGGACGTGCGCGGGGATGGAAAAGCCGTATTTTAGTCAACGTGACGAGCCGATTCAAAATATTCTCCGATCCCGTCCACGGCTTTATCTCCGTACCGAAGAACATCATCATGGATCTCATCCAGACGCCCGAGGTCCAGCGATTGCGTCGGATACGCCAGCTCGGCGTGGGCCACCTCGTCTTTCCGGGCGCCGAGCATACTCGATTCGGTCATGCACTGGGGGCAATGGCGCTCATGCAAGATGCCTTGTCGAGCCTCGCCGAAAAAGGCACGCGCATTTCGAACGAAGAGGCCACGGCCGCGCTGGCGGCAGCCCTTCTGCACGACGTCGGACACGGTCCATTCTCACACACGTTGGAACACGACCTGATTGCCGATTTCAACCACGAGGACATGAGTCGCGTCCTCCTCGTGCACCTGAACGAGCGCTTCGGCGGCGCCCTGGACCTGGCCGTCGACATGTTCGATTCGACGTACGATCGTCCATTCTTTCACCAGCTGGTCTCCAGTCAGCTCGACATGGACCGGCTCGACTACCTGCGCCGAGATTCCTTCTACACCGGAGTCGTCGAAGGCGAGGTCGGCGTGCAGCGCATCATCAAGACGATGCGCGTTCATCCGGACGCCGGAGGATCCGACGCGCGTATCGTCATCGAGTCGAAAGGCATCTATGCCGTCGAAAATTACGTCATCTCACGCCGTCTGATGTACTGGCAGGTCTACCTGCACAAAACCGTACTGGCGGGTGACCACCTCTTACGCGCCATCTTCCGCAGGCTGCGAGCGCTCCTTCAATCCGACTCGACCGACGTACGCGGCCGATGCTCGCCCGCCCTCCTGTTCTTTCTCACGAATTCCCTGAGCGTGCGCGACATCGAGCGTCCGGACGTCCGCACGCAGTTCTGCCGAATAGACGACACCGACGTACTCTTCAGCCTCAAGCAGGCGATGCACTGCTCGGACGCCGTGCTGGCAGACCTTAGTCGCCGATTCATCGACCGCGACTTTTTTCGCGTCACGTTTCTCGAGGAGGTGCCGGACGAGGACAGGAAGAGGGTATGGCAAGGACGGGTCGCGGAGTGGCTCGTCGAACGGGGCGTCAGCCCGTTCGGAGTTGCCGAGGACGACGCACCGTACTATCTGACGCACGACGACACGAGCCATGCCGCCTACGAATCACTGCAGGATTCCATCTCCGTCCTGGACCGAGTGGGTCGCGTCCACGAGCTCTCCGAATCCGTTGACGCGGCGGCCGTCTCCGCCCTTAGCCGTTCCGTCGTGAAGCCGTACGTGTGTTACCCGAAGGAGGTCGATCTGGGGCTCGACGTGGCCGAGCGTGCGCAGTAGAGACCGATCTTCATGCCCATAGCCTTTGCTCACAATGAGACGCACGCCGATCATCGGACGGATCGCCACGTCGAGCGACCCGAGCGGCTTGATTCCATCCTCCGTCTGCTGGACGAGGTGCCTGTACGCCGGCACGTACGAACCGTCGACTTCGACCGGGCCGGCCTCGACCTCCTGGCACTGGTGCACGCGGAGCGTCACGTCGCGGAGGTCGTTGAAGCGGTGCAGATGGGATACGATCGTCTCGACGCGGACACGTACCTCACGGCGGGCAGTCTAAATGCGGCGCTCGACGCCGTCGGAGCGCTGATCGAGGTCACGAACACGGTCGTCCACGGCGGCGCGAAGAGCGGATTCGCCGCCATTCGTCCGCCCGGCCATCACGCGACGCCCAACCGGTCGATGGGATTTTGCCTGTTTTCAAACGTCGCCGTCGCGGCACGATGGGCCCAGCACGAGGCCGGCGTCGGTCGCGTGCTCGTCGTCGACTACGACGTACATCACGGTAACGGCACGCAGGACGTCTTCTATGACGATCCGAGCGTGACCTACATGAGCGTTCACCAATCCCCTTTTTACCCCGGCACGGGCGCCGCGCACGAACGAGGCGCCGACGAAGCCGTCGGCACGACGATCAACGTCCCTCTTCCCGCAAGCGCCGACGACGAAGCCTACCTCCGCGTCTTTCGAAACGTTTTCCGCCCCCTCGCGCTGCGCTTCGATCCCGAACTCATCATGCTGTCGGCAGGCTACGACGCGCACTGGAAGGATCCACTTGGCGGAATGCGCGTGACGGTGCACGGATTCGCCGCCCTCGTGCGTGAAATTTCGAGTTGGGCCGACGCGTGCTGCGACGGTCGTCTCGTCGCGGCCCTGGAGGGCGGCTACGACCTGGATGCGCTCGCCCGATCGGTGGTGGCCACCCTCGACGTCTTGCACGACCCGGAGGCCGGCGTGGAGGATCCGCTTGGCGAGCCACCGGGGAATCCTCCGAATCTGGATGATTACCTGGAGGAGATAGAGGCCATTTTTTCGTAAGGCGGGAAGGGTGAAACCCTCCGGACCCTTACGCCTCGTCGTCCAGGACGTAGATCTCAGGCAGATTGCGGGCGAGCTGCCCATAATCGAGTCCGTACCCTATCACGAAGCGATCGGGGATCCGAAAACCCACGTAATCGAGGTGCACTTCGACCTCCGTCGCCTCCTCCTTGTGAAGAAGCGTCGCGATACGCATCGATGCCGGATCGTATTCGCGTATGCGTTCGACGACGTAATCCATGGAAAGGCCGGTATCGACGACGTCCTCCACGATGATGACGTGCCGGCCGTGGAGGTCGGCGTCGACCTTCTTGAGTTCTCGGACCTGGCCGCTCGATACTTTTTCCGCACCGTACGACGACAGTTTCCAGAAATCCACCTCGCACTCGATGTCGATCTCACGCATCAGGTCGGCCAGAAACATGAACGACCCGTTCAGCACGCCGATCAAGATCGGCACGACGCCGTCGTAATCCTTGGAGATCTTTCGACCGATTTCAGCCACGCGCCTTCGAATGGTTTCGCGGTCGAGCAAAACGCGAAATCGCTCGCCGCGGCAGAGTACGTACCCTTTTTCGCGAACGACGGAGTTAGACGCGGACATCGAATACCGTGGCTGAGGAAGACGGTCTGGGGCGCGGATTTCGCGCGTGGGGGTACTTACGCCGACCGTCATGAAGAGTTTTCGGATGGATGGAATCGGAACCGAGCGACGCGCCGCGTATCCGGCCGTACCCGGACCGAGTCCGCGATTCGGTGGCCGACGACCCACACGATTTCCTCGCCCGACTGCACGACGAGGACGGCGTTCTTCAGATGCGGCGGTACCTTGTCGTCCGTCAGAAAGTCGCTCAGTTTCTTCTCCCGGGCCATGCCCAGCGGGACGAACCGATCTCCGGCGTGCCAGCGTCGCACGATCAGCGGAGCTTCAATCCGGTCGGCATCGACGAACTCCTCGTTGCGCGATTCGGCGTCGAGGCGCTCGGGGCGCTGCACGTCTAGGTGCAGTGAGATCTCCCCCATGGACGTTTGCACTGCCGAATCCGCGGTCAGCGTCCATTCTCTCATCTCTTCCGCCGCCCCCGAAACGCCCGCTCGAAACAGCAGGCGCGTCCGCTCTCTCCACACCTCCCCCGTCGAGTGAGCGAGCCGTCGACCGGTTTGCGCGTCGAGCAAGTTCTCGACCTGAGCCACCGTCGCACTGGACGCTTCGAGGCCGGGAAGCCATCGGCGGATGCCTTCGAGGATAACGCGCCGGCGGACGACCTCGTCCATCGACTGAAGGGCGTCAAGGTCCAGTGCGTCTTCCACGTCGCTACCCGACGACGCCGCTAGAAAGGCGTCTCGAAGATCTTTGTTCAGCGTGCTCTCGACGTAGGAGCGCATCAAATCGGCGCTTCGAGCGACGTTGGCTTTCACGGCGCCTCCGAATCGGCGCTCGATCACCGGAAGGACGTACCGTCGCAGTGCGCCGCGCTTGTAGGCCGGCGAAAGATTGGAGGCGTCCTCACGCCACGTGAGCCCCACCTCCCGGGCGTACGCTTCGACGTCACTTCTCCAGAGCGCCAGAAGAGGGCGAATGAGTCGTACGTCTACGTCAGGATTGAGGCGTCGACTCACCGGCATCCCGGCCAGCCCGTCGGGACCGGTTCCCCGAAACAGATTGATCAGCACGGTTTCGACCTGATCGTCGCGATGGTGTCCGACCGCCACGGCGGATACCTGCGCGTCCGACGCAATGCGGGCGAACACGTCGTAACGAAGCCGCCGAGCCGTCTCCTGGACGGACTCGTGACCTTCCTCTGCCCTACGAACGGTATCGAAGTGCCGTACGTGCAGGGGCAGGTGTCGTTCGCGGCACCAGCTTCGCACGAACGCTTCGTCACCCTCTGACGCTTCGCCTCGCAGCCGGAAATTCACATGCACGACGCGCAGGTCGTAATCCAGGCGGGTCAACACGTCCGCCAGCACGATTGAATCGATGCCTCCACTGACGCCGACCAGCACGCTGCCGCCCTCCGGAAGCAATCGATGACGTGCCATCCAGTCGCGAACGGATTCGACGTGCCGGTTCATAGACGTGTTCGCCGCGTTTTCTGCGGCCTGTTGAGACTCGCGACCGGGTCAACGACTGAACCGTTTCTCGAGCTCCTCGATGGGAATCTTGACGATGGTCGGCCGTCCGTACGGACAGGCGTACGGCATTTCGCATCCGAAGAGCTGATCGATGAGCGACCGCATCTCCTTCGGCGAGAGGCGCACCCCCGATCGAATGGCGCTTCGCCGGGCGACGCTCTTGGCCAGGTTCTCTCGACTGCCCACCTTCACCCGCTCGCGATTCGCCTTGTATTGCGCCAGCACGTCCTCGAGCACCGTACGCTCGTCGCCCGAGTGACTGTCGGCCGGCACGCCGCGAACGACGACCGAGCGGCCGCTAAACGTCTCGAGATCGAACCCCAGCGCGCGGAGGTCGCGCATCAGTTCCTTGAGCAGCTCCAGATCCGCCTGGTCGAACTCGACCGTCTGCGGGAACAGGAGTTGCTGCGAGAGGCCGAGCCCGCTTGCCATGTTCTGGAGGGAGCGTTCGTAGAGAATGCGCTCGTGCGCCGCATTCTGATCCAGGATCATCAGCCCCGACCGAATTTGCGTGAGCACGTACTTGTCGTGTAGCTGCCAGAGCAACGTGTCGTCCACGCCGTCGGAGGGCCCGGCTCGGCGCCGGACGCCCCCGAAGAGCCGCTCTGAAATCGAGCCGGCCTCCCCCGACGAGAAGGGTGCATTTGCCGAAGCAAACCGGGACGCGCGGCTTTCGAACGATCCGTCGGAATGGAAGGATCGGGACTCGTTCGAGGCGGACCACGGGCTGGCCGATTCTTCCATCCGGGGCGTCAGGAGCGCGGAGCCCAATCCTTTTCGAACGATCGACCTGACGAAATTGTAGATGCCTCGATCGTCGTCGAATTTGATTTCCGCCTTCGTGGGATGCACGTTCACGTCGACGCGGGAGGGATCGAGCGTCAGAAAAAGTGCAAAAAACGGATACGCCCCTTCGGGGACGAGGTCTTCGTACGCCGAAAACACGGCATGGTCGAGCGAGCGATTCCGCACGTACCGACCGTTCACGAAAAGGAACTGCTCGCCCTTCATCCTCTTGTGCAGCTCGGGCTCGCCGACGTAACCTCGCACGGTCAGGTAGCTCGTCCGTTCCTCCACCGGCGCGACGCGGCCCACGTATTCCTCGCCGAACAGCGCGCTGACGCGTCCACGCATCATGCGCATGAATCCCCCTTCCGATTCGGCCGGCACACGATAGATCTCGAGGTCGTCGTGATAGAGGGCGAAAGCAATCGAGGGATGCGAGAGGGCCAGAAACTGCAGCGTTTCGACGCAGTGTTTCAGTTCGGTCGCGGCCGTCTTCAAGAAATTGCGTCGTGCGGGGACGTTGTAAAAAAGATTGCGAACGGCGATCGACGTGCCGTCCTTCGTCGCACAGGGCTCCGCCGAAACGACCTCGCCGCCGTCGATCCGAACGCAGAACCCTGCCGAGTCCGTAGGCCGCTTCGTACGGAGCTCGACCTGCGCTACCGACGCGATAGAGGCGAGCGCCTCCCCTCGAAAACCCAGCGTTCGAATGCGCTCGAGGTCCTCGATCGACGCGATCTTGCTCGTCGCGTGTCGCCGAAAACAGGCTCGGGCGTCTTCACGGCTCATCCCGGATCCCGAATCGACGACCTGAATCAACTCCGACCCCGCGTCTTTCAAAACGACCGTGACGGAGTCGGCCCCGGCGTCGACGGCGTTTTCGATCAGCTCCTTCAGGGCGGACGCCGGCCGCTGCACGACCTCCCCGGCCGCAATTTTGTTCGCAAGCGCCTCCGGCATCGTGCGAATCAGGCTGTCCGAATCGACGTAGACCTCCGACACACTTCTCGCGTTGTTTCGATGATTGATGACGAGCCCGGGCGTCCGGCCTGTTCGTCCGTCGTCGGGACAACCCGGTTGAGCGTGGGCTCAACCCAGCTGGACGTATATGAAGACCGCGATCGCGAAGAGGATGATAAAGACGATAATTCCGGACGGGTTTCGACGCTTCCGGCGCGAGAGACTCTTGATTCTCATCCGCCGTCGCAACTCCTCGTCCTTCTTCGGATCGTAATAGCGAGGCTCGTAGGAGAATCGCCTGTGTTTCGCGCGTGATCGCGGCAGAAATATACTCATGGCGCGGCGCGAGTAGGTCGCGATGATTGATCTTTTAGATTAGCTTTCATTATACCCCGCCCCTATGACACCGTTCCTTCACAGCATGCCCGCCGACGCCCTACGGAGGCGATCCAGGTCCGATGCTATGCGGCAAGGCCCGCGACGAAACGGAGGTACAGATACACCGCCGGCGCGACGAGAATCGTCGAGTCGAATCGATCGAGCATGCCGCCGTGACCGGGCAACACGGAGCCCGAGTCCTTCACGCCTACCATTCTCTTCATCTTGCTCTCGGCCAGGTCTCCGAGCTGTCCGAGTACGCCGCACGTCAGCGCGATGGCCAGCACGTGGGTCCACGCGAGAAATCCGATCAGAGAAAACTTGAGGACGATCCCTACGACCACGGCGCTCACGGCCCCTCCGACCGTGCCGGCCCACGTCTTCTTGGGGGATATGTGCGGGGCAAGGGGGCGCTTCCCGATCGCCCGCCCCACAAAATACGCCAGTGTGTCGGTCGTCCATACGAGGAGCAGCGTCGAAGCGGCGAGAGCGAAACCGTGTACGTCCTCGTCAAAGATCCCCGGTCCGAAGCGGATCTGAGCGAGGAAACCGAATAGGAGCGTCGGGTAAATCACGCCGAATAGCGTCGCAGCCATCGAGAAGGGTCCCGCGGAGGCGTCCGGCGTCGGTTCGCCGTCCGCGTTCGCTCGGTTCCCGCTGCGACGATCGACCGGCACGAACGGGGACAAGGCGATGGCGAAGACCAGCAGGGCCAGCGCCAGGGCGAGAGCCGGTTCGTAAATCTGGTGCAGGAGGACCAGCAGACCGAGGGCCAGTCCGAGATATACGTGCGGCGTCGCTCCTGCCGCACGCAGGAGAGAATAGGTTTCCAGCTGGGCGAGCAGCGCCAGCGAAGCCACGAGCGCGAAAAACGGCAGGCCTCCCAGATACGTCAGTCCGAGGACGACCGGAATGCCGACGAGCCCGGTTACGATGCGGAGGAGATTCTTGGACAAGCCGCCGAACGAGATCAGGCCGAAGTATCGCTTTCGTCGTCGTCTTCGTCTTCCGGAACCGAAAACCGGATGGATTCCGACCCGGAGTCCAGCATGGCCTCCCGCCGCGGATCGTGTGCTGGAGGCGCATCCGGGTCCGCCGTCATGGCAGCGTCGGCCAGTTCGTCGTCACTGAAAGGCTCGCTTTCGAGAAGCGCACGCGCGGCCTCGACGTGGGTAGGCGGCACCAGGACGTTCACCTCGGCCAAATCGCCCACGTTCAGATTAAAGGCATGATCGCGCTGCGTCAGCACGACGGCCGGAATGCCCCCGTCGTCGAGACGATCTCGTACGATGTCGCCCTCGTAATCGGTGCCGCTTTGAAAGACGACGACCCAGTCTTGGTATGTCTCGTTGGTCATGACGTTTTCCATCTTTGACTTCGCGGAAACTTAGTAACGCTCTCAACACCCGCTTGTGTCCGCCGGCTTGGGAGGCATGCCGTGTCGGCGCCTCCGCGGCGGAGGCTTCATGGGCGGAGCCGCGGGTCGAAGCGGCTTCGTCAGCCGCCTTCGACGGGCCGCCCGCCGGTCGGGCGACGTACGGCCAATCGCTGCAGCGCAAGTAACGCCGCGCCAAATACCGCCAGGCCCAGCAAGACGAGATACCAGGGGATGTCGATCGACTCGAGATCGTCCATTTCGAGCTCGGGCCGCTTTGCAACGTATGCGCCGATCGCGATCGCAATCGCATTGTTCGTGAAGTGGACGAACATGGCCGGGAGAAAGCTGCCCGTCCTCCAGGTGAGCCAGGCCAGATAGACACCGAGCGTGCAAAGAGGAATCGCCTGCGTCAGCCGGAGATGATAAAGCCCGAATACGACGCCGGAGATGAGAATGCCGGCCACGATGCCCGCTCCGCGTTCGGCCTGTCGCTGTACGTATCCGCGAAAGAGCAGCTCCTCACACACGGCCGGCGTGATGGCCAGGACGACGAGGTTGAACGCGAAACCGGTATCCGCCCTGAGCACCTGTTCGATCAATTCCATCTGAGACTGTTCGAAGCGACGAACGGGCTCCGGCAGGGGAATCGTCTCGTTGATCGATCCGAGCCACTGTATCATGGGAGTAAGCGCCAAGAGGCCGATTATGCCCAGGACGACGAGCGCGACGTCCGTCGGTCGAAGCCGCAGGAATGCCCACGGTCGGCTCGAATGCAGTCTCGCCAGTAGGATGGCCGGCAGCGCGAGTCCCAGGACCTGACCGATCGTATTCGCCGTCAATAGCGACCGCGCGTGCTCGTCGATGATGGCCCCCATTCCGTCGAGTATCGCCTCAGGCGGCACCCCCTGCGACGCTAGAAGCAGGAGCGTAACCGTAGGACTAATGACGATTTGAAAGAGAATGAACGCCAGCACCAGGCCCACGGCCGCCATGAGCAGCGGCGCAAAGCCGTTGCGTTCGAACCAGCCGTCCAGTGGAATCGGCGAGGTCGGTTCCCACGGATCCGACAAAACCGGCTGCGTCGCGTCGTCGGAGAATTCAAGCATACAAGCGAATTGCGCCAGGGGCATCCATTGTGACGATGCGAACGCCGCACGCCGACGTCCTTGAAACCAGCGTCCACAAAATGGAGGATTCGGATGGTTCTCGCAACAAGCCGGTCCCTGAGTTCGTTGACCGTCGAAAATGCGCCCGTAGCTCAGGGGACAGAGCGTCGGCCTCCGGAGCCGAAAGTCGCAGGTTCGAATCCTGCCGGGCGTACTTCCGGTCGCCTATTTTTTGGCGCGCATAGGCCGATTCTCACGTGGGAGTCGGCCTAT
>CAZMXY010000015.1:0-46068 GCA_964570345.1 uncultured Rhodothermales bacterium
TCCTTATCGCGCGTTTTTGTAATTATCATTCACCTGGTTCCAGTTCACAAGGTCCCACCAGGCGTTGACGTAGGTTCCGCGCTCGTTCTTGTACTTCAGATAGTAAGCGTGCTCCCAGACGTCGAGTCCGAGTATCGGCGTATCGCCCTTCATATACGGGCTGTCCTGGTTCGGAGTGGAATAGACCTTGAGCACACCGTCGGATACGACGAGCCAGCCCCATCCGCTTCCAAATTGCCCCGTCGCCGTTTTGGAGAACTCTTCGACGAATTTGTCGGAGGAACCGAAGGTCTTCGTGATGGCGTCCGCCACCTCGCCGGACGGCTCCCCACTGGATCCGGGCGCCATCGCGGGCCAGAAGAGGCTGTGATTGGCGTGGCCGCCCCCATTGTTTCGCACGGCCGTGCGAATCTCGTCGGGTACGCTATTGATTCCGCGCAGCAAGTCTTCGATCGACTTACGCTGAAGGTCCGGGTGTCCTTCCAGCGCGGCGTTGAGCTTGTCGACGTATCCCTGGTGATGCTTGCCGTGGTGGATCCGCATCGTTTGCTCATCTATGATCGGCTCCAGGGCTGCGTGTGAGTACGGAAGATCGGGAAGTTGATGGGCCATATATCCTCCTTATGTCGTTTGATTTAAATGGGCGTGCGGGTGATGATGACGCCCTGCGAAACTTGGATACGTTTAACGAAAGCCGCCCGCGAGATGTTTTCGATCCGAATGCCGTTCGGGCTCTCCAGCAGCGTAAATATGGGCGTAATCGGCCGTGAATGAATCGACCTACTTTCTTGGGGGCATAGGAAGTGTGACATTTTCGTATGGCTCTCCGCCGCTTCTTTTTCTTCTATCGCGAAAGGATTCGGCTCATCGCGTCGAAGTCGGCCTGGGAGAGCACGCCCCGCTCCAATAATTCACTGAGAGCGTCCCTGACGGCTTCGACGTCCGTCCCCCGGGTTCCCACGTCCTCGGACTCACCATGCAGCATCGCCTCGCGCAAAAAGCGTAAGACGTAGTCCGCCGCCCGGGGCTTACCCGAAAAGTCCATCTCCAGATCGAACGTCGCCCTGCCGCGATTAACCGTGAGTACGAGACGACGTCCTCCCAACAACTTGCGTTTCGAGTCGGCCTGAACGACGTCCTGGTAGCGAACGTCATGAGCCGGCTCCAGATCGTTGTTCTGGAAGACGAAGGCGTCTCGGGTGAAGACGGCGCCGTCTTTCGCGCTCCCCATCAGCGTCGCGTCGTAGAGAGCCAGCACGTCGTCTTCCGCTATCCCCTTTGCGTAGTCTGCGAGCGCATTTGAGAGCTTGTCGTCCGGGATGTTCGGCGCAACATACAACCCGATTTGCGGCGCGTTCGGGATCAGGTCTTTGATGATAGAGCGCATCGCGGATTACGGGATGGCCGTCAATTCTATCTCGGGCAAGGACGTGAAAAGCGACGCCGTTACGTCCAGAAGCCCCGGCGCAACGCCGAGCACGAGCAACGCCGCGGCACAGAACACGAGGACTATGGCCGACGCGATAGGTACCGGAAATTGAATCGCCGCGGACGGCTCGTCTTTCGGCGATTGCATGAAAAAGACGTAGAGGACGCGCAAATAGTAGTAGGCCGACACGGCGCTGGCCAGCACGGCGATGATCACCAGCCAGGTAAATCCCGCGGCGACCGCCGGGGCAAAAACGGCATACTTGCCCAGGAACCCCCCCAACGGTGGAAATCCCGTCAGGCTGAACATGAAGAATCCCATCGTAACGCCGAGGAGTGGTTTCCTCAAACCGACACCCGCAAGGGAATCGAGCGTCTGCTCGCGACCGACCTTTCCGTCCCACTCCAGTAAAGCCATCACTCCGAAGGCACCGATGTTCATGAACGCATAAACGAGGAGATAGTACAGCGCGCCGGCATAGGCCGCGTCCGTCCCGGCGGCCAATCCCACGAGCAGATAGCCGGCATGCGCGATCGATGAGTATGCCAGCATTCTTTTCACGTTCGACTGAGCAATCGCCAGTACGTTGCCCAGCACCATCGTGATTACCGCGACGACGGCCAGCGCCGCGTCCCATCGGTCGCCCGGCAGCGCGTAGTAGAGCACGAGGATGAGCGAGGCGAACGCCGCCGCCTTCGTCGCCGTGGACATCCATCCTGTCAGCGTCGTCGGCGCTCCCTGGTATACGTCCGGGGTCCACATGTGAAACGGCGCGGCGCTGACCTTGAAGAAGAAACCTACGAGAAGGAGCCCGACGCCCCCCCAGAACAGCACGTTGCTTTCGGATGTCTCGAGACCTGTGGCCATCTCCGGTAGATACATCGTGCCCGTCGCACCGTAAAGGAGTGCGATACCGTAGAGAAAGAAGCCGGTCGAAAAGGCGCCCAACAGAAAATACTTGAGCGCGGACTCGGTCGAACCCAGGTCATCCCGAATCAGACCCGTCATGACGTAAAGGCAGATCGACATCGTCTCCAGACCGACGAATACCGTCACGAGATTATTCGCCGTACCGAGCGTGATCATCCCCACCGTACCAAACAGGATGAGCGCGTACACCTCGCCGAATGAGTGTCGGATTCTCTCGAGATACGGTACGGACAGTACGACGGTCAGGAGCCCGCACACGAGAACGATGACGTTCACGAAGGACGCGAATCCGCCGCTTCGAAGCATTCCGTAGAAGATCGTACCCGACTCAACGTCGAACCTCGTGACCTCTAGGACGGTTGCGATCAGGAGTGCCCCACCGGTAACCCACGGAATCTCCGATGCGTTGTTGCGGAAGGCATCCCAGACGACGACCGCGAGCCCGACGACGGTGGCGATGACGAGCGAGGACGCCGCGCCGAGATCTGCAACGAAGGTCTGATATACCTGGGTAAGCTCTATCTCCATTCTCCAAACGAAAGTCGAACGACGTGTCCACACACGGTAGCTACTTCCGGTATCCCGTTACAGGGCATCAATCTTTTTTGCGAGCTCGACGTCCGTGGCCGTCACCTTGCCGCCCGCGTCGTGCGTGTTGAGTCCAATGTCGACCGTGTTGTACACGTTGAATAGTTCAGGATGGTGATTCATCTCCTCCGCCTCGAAAGCGATGCGAACGATGAAGGAGACGGCGGAGCGGAAATCCTCGAACTCGAAGCTGGTTACGAGCTGATCGTCCTCGAATTCCCAACCATCGAGCTCCGAAAGCGCTTGTTGGATTTGCTCTTCGGAGAGCGGTTCACGAGCTGGCATGATCACGTCAGATTAGTTTATAGGGAGCACCCATCCACTGTAGAAGATCACGTAGATGACGAAGTAGACCGGCAGCAGAATCGGCACGGCATATTTCACTACGTACGCCACGAAACTCGGGGCGTCGACACCGCTGCTTTCCGCAATGGCCTTCACCATGAAGTTGGGGGCGTTCCCGATATAGGTCATAGCTCCGAAGAAGACGGCAGCCACCGAGATTGCCTGCAAAAAGTGCCACGAATCGGGATGCGCCCTCTCTGGAAGGGCGAACTCGACCACGTGCGCGACCTGATTTATGTCCAGTCCGAACTTGCCCATGGCCGCCGCGACGAAGTTCAGATAGGTCGGCGCATTGTCGAGAATCCCCGATAGCGCTCCCGTGCCCCAATAGAACATGCCTACGGTGAGTGAATCGGCATTCTCGGCAGCGAATTCGCTGATCAACTGCAGCGCCGGCTGCATGGTCGCGAAGATGCCCAGAAAGAGCCAGCCGACCTCCCGTATCGGTTCAAACGTAAACTCGTTTTTCTGGAGGGCGACCTTGTCGGCCGTCTTGTAAGCAAGGACGCAGACCGTAAACATGATGATTTCCCGAATGCCGATAGGCATATGGAAATCACCGACGTCGAGCCGGGGGACCCATTCAAAAACATTCGGGTCGATAAAGACGGATACGATGATGATCGATACCCAGAAAAAACTCTTCTTACCCACGAAACTGACGATGGCACCCTTCGGATCGGGCGCCTCGCTCTCGCTCTTGTTTCTCGAATCGAACACGTAAAAAATGCTCAGCAGCATAATCATTGCGGGCAGCCAGATATACCAAACGTGGGCAAGCGTCCAGAAAAACGGAACGCCTCGTAAAAAGCCGAGAAAGAGCGGTGGATCTCCTATCGGCGTGAGCGCACCCCCGACGTTCGCGACGAGGAAAATGAAGAAGACGATGTGATACGGCTTAAGGCGCCCGCGATTGAGTCGCATGTAGGGTCGGATGAAGAGCATCGCCGCCCCCGTCGTCGCAATCAGATTCGCGACGATCGATCCAACGAAGAGGAGGATCGAATTGGTCATGGGCGTTCCACGAGCGTTGACGCTCAAGAAGATCCCGCTGGCTGCAATGAAAAGGGATGCCACGAGAGCGATGAACGAGAAATACTCCTGCAGTGCATGCAGGATCGGCGTCGGCGCCCCCATTCCGAAGAGATAATAGAGCGCTACGATCAGGCCGAGTCCGACCGCGTATTTCGGATAGTGATGATGCCAGTGATGGGGATAGAAGAGCGGCCCCGTTGCGATCATGAGCAATATGGCGACGAAGGGTAAGACGAGCCAGACGGGCGGGGTCGGGCCGTGGTCGTCGTGAGGTTCGTCCTGGACCTCCGGCACGATCGGCCCCGCGTCAGGCGCCGCTTCTTGCACGAGCACGATGGATCCGTCCGACTGAGCCTGGAACGGCGTCGCGCTCGCCGGAATCACGACCGCAGCGGCCGACACTGCGGCGAGGGCCAGCAACGTGCAGATCGCTCCAGGAAACGTGCCCGACCCTTTTCGGCCGTAGCCATCAAACGTCTTCATCATCAGCGACTACTTGCTTCGAAGGACTGCCGCGGAGGAGGGAACGTGCTCGACCGGCGGCTCTTCTCGATCCATTCCGTCCCGCATAGCAAAGATTGACGCTCCCTTCTTGGCCTCACTATCGATACCGCTCAGTCGTTTCTGTTCTATCGTTTCCAGAAGGAATTGCGTGGCAGGCTCGGTTTTCTTGAGAAACGAGTTCGGCGCGAAACCGAGGACGAACATCATTACGGCCAGCGGCGCCATCAGCACGATCTCTCGCAAATTCATGTCGGGGACGTCACGGTTCCTCTCGTTGTCCAGTGGACCGAAGAACGTCCGGTAGAGCATCCAGAGCAGATAGACGGCGGCAAGGACGACCCCCGTCGTCGCCAGTGCGATGAGGACGGGGCTGCCGATTACGCCGCTCTTGAAGGAGCCGAGCAGGATCAGAAACTCACCCACGAACCCGTTGAGGCCTGGAAGCCCGGCCGAAGCGAGCACCGAGAAGATCATGAAAAACGTAAGGACCGGCACCGTCTTCGCCAGGCCTCCAAAATCCGCCATCTCACGCGTATGCCGGCGTTCGTAGAGCATGCCCACGAGTAGAAACAGGGCGCTCGTCGAGATGCCGTGGTTCACCATCTGGATGACGGCCCCCTGCATCGCCTCGATCGTGAAGGCAAAGATCCCGAGCACTACGAATCCGAGATGGCTGACGGACGAATACGCGACCAGCTTCTTGGCATCGGTCTGCGCCCGTGAAACGAGTGCGCCGTAGATGATTCCGATGACCGCCAGAACGGCAAAAAGCAGAGCATATTCCTGGGCGGCGTTCGGGAAGAAGGGCAAGCAGAAGCGGACGAGACCATATGTCCCCATCTTCAGGAGCACGCCGGCCAGAATGACGGAGCCTCCCGTCGGCGCCTGCACGTGTGCGTCTGGCAGCCACGTGTGCAACGGGAAAAGCGGCACTTTAATGGCGAACGAAAGCGCAAACAGGAAGAAGAGCCATGTCTGCGCCGCCGGCGGCACGTCGTACGAAAGCAGCTTGTACCAGTCCGTCGTGAATACGCCTCCGTTTACAGCCGAGCCGGCGACGTATCCCAGATACAGAATGGCGACGAGCATGAGCAGCGAACCGACGAGCGTGAAAAGCACGAATTTCACGGCTGCGTAGACGCGCTCCTCCCCACCCCAGATACCGATGATGAAATACATCGGAATGAGTGTGAGCTCGAAAAATACGTAGAACAAAAAGACGTCGAAGGCGCAAAAAACGCCGGTAACACCCGTCTGGAGAACGAGCAGCAGGGTGTAGTAGCCCTTCCGCTGCTTGCCGATATAGTGCCATGACGACAAAACCACGATGGGTCCGAGCAAGGTCGTGAGCAAGACCAAGAGCACGCTCAACCCGTCGATGCCGACGAAGTATTTGATGTCGAATTGCTCGGGAAACCAGGATGCCCACAGATCGACGAATTGAGGCATCGTCGCGGTGCTGACCGACGGATCGAATCCGACGTATAGCCCGAGCGACAACAGGAAGGCTAGCGTAGTCGTGACCAGAGCCGTCCATCGGACGGCTTCGGCTCCCCGAACGGCCATCGTGATCACTGCTCCCACGAGGGGGAGAAAAATCACTACCGACGTGAGATAAGGAATCGACATCTATCGACGTGCGTAATTCGTTGTCTGCCGGGTTGAATCGCCGCTAGCCAAAGAGCATCAAGGCCACGACCAGAACGACGCCCAAAACGATCGCCGCCGCGTAGCTCTGCACGAACCCCGTCTGCAGCCGGCGCAGGACGCGACTCGTGCCGCTCGTCAATCGACCCACACCGTTGACCGCGCCGTCGATCACGTACTGATCGAAAGCCGCGAAGCCGCGATCGGCCAGCGTGAGCACGGCACGAACGACGGCCCCGTCATAGAGCTCGTCCCAGTAGTACTTCTCGGTCGCCCAGCGATAGAGCGTGCCGAAACGCTGCCCCAGTTTCGCGTCGTATGCGAGCCCGTACCGTTTGTAGGCCGACATCGCAAAAAGGACGCCGGCCACCGCGATCAGCGCACCAACCGCAATGAGCATCCATTCGATCAGGATGAATCCGGCTCCATGCTCGACCGCGGGAGGCTCAGCGACCGGACCTCCGTACGAGGCGCCCAACCAGTGGTGAATCCAATTGTATTCGCCGTGGCCGATGACGGCCGGCAATCCGATGGTCCCGCCCACCACCGACAGACTTGCAAGAATCCAGAGTGGTATCGTGATCGTTCGAGGCGACTCGTGGGGATGAATCCGATCCGCGGCCGGCCAACGCCCCTCCCCCTGAAACGTCAGCATATAGGATCGCATCATGTAAACGGCCGTGAGAAAGGCCGTGATCAGCCCAACGATCCAAACGAAATAGGCCCAGGTATGGCCGTTATAGCCGAATTCGAAAGCCTTGAACAAGATTTCGTCTTTCGAGAAAAATCCGGCGAGAGGGGGTATGCCCGCGATGGCCAGCGACGACAAGAAGTACGTGACGTGTGTGGCGGGCATGTACTTCTTCAGTCCGCCCATCGTCCGCATGTCTTGTGGATCGAAGGGCAGGGCGTCGCGCTCGCCCGTCTTGCCCGCGACCGTCGAATCTCCTGGCGAAGCGGAGCTTGTAGCGGCGGGCAGCAGCCCCTCATGCTCCAGCTCATGTTCGACGTGATGCATGGCGTGGATCACGCTGCCCGATCCCAAAAACAGGCACCCTTTGAAGAAGGCGTGCGTCACGACGTGGAAGATCGAAACGAAAAACGCTCCGACGCCGGCGGCCATGAACATGAACCCGAGCTGCGAGACCGTCGAATAGGCCAGCACCTTCTTGATGTCGTTCTGCGTGATCGCTATCGTCGCGGCCATGATCGCCGTCACGGCGCCCGTCAGTGCGATGATCGTCATGATCGCCGGCGCATTGAGCACGATCGGCGACAATCGTGCGAGCAGATACAGACCGCTCGTCACCATCGTGGCGGCGTGAATGAGCGCCGAGACCGGCGTAGGACCCGCCATGGCGTCCGGCAGCCAAGTAAACAGTGGAATTTGGGCGCTTTTTCCGGTGGCACCGATGAAGAGCAGCAATACCACCCAGTCGACCGTGGACGAACCCATCTCGCCGGCGGCCGCGAGCACGGGTTCGAAATCCAGCGATCCGACCTCCTTGTACAGCACGAACATGGCCACCAAGAATGCGAAGTCGCCGATCCGATTCATGATGAACGCCTTGCTCGCCGCCAGGCTGTTTTTCAGATCTGCATACCAGAATCCGATCAGAAGGTACGAGCAGAGTCCGACGCCCTCCCATCCCAAAAACAGGACGGGGAGGTTGTTCGCCAGCACGAGATTGAGCATGGCGAAAATGAACAGATTCAGATAGGCGAAGAAGCGCCAGTACCCTGAATCCCCGTGCATGTAGCCGATCGAGTAGAGATGGATGACGCCCCCCACGCCCGTGACGATGAGTGTCATGATCAGCGAAAGCTCGTCGACGCGGTACGCGAAATCGGCGGAGAAATCGCCGGCCGACATCCACGTGTACAGGCGAACTACGAGCGGTTCGCCGCCATACGTCGCGAAGAGATAAGCCGTAATCGCGAAAGGGATGGCCACGAGGAGCGTCGCGACGGTACCGATAAACGTCTCCTTGCGGCGAAGCGTCGGAAAAAAGAGGCCGACGAGCCCGATGGTCGCCGCCCCGATCAGGGGCAGGCAGATGACGAGTAAGACCGGCGTGTCTACGTTCATATTGAACAGAACCGCCGGACCGCGGGCCGGCAGTCGAGTCGCTCAGCTAGTGCTTGAAGAGGTTGAACTGTGTGACGTCTACCGTCAGCTTCTTTCGAAAGAGGGCGATGACGATGGCGAGACCGACGGCTGCTTCCGCGGCTGCGACCGAGATGACGAAGAAGACGAGGATCTGCCCGGCAACGTCCCCCATCGATTGACCGAACGCGACGAGCGTCAGGTTCACGGCGTTGAGCATGAGCTCGATCGACATGAACACGACGATGGCGTTTCGTCGAAGCAGTACTCCCAGGACGCCAATGACGAACAGCACGGCGCTAAGCGACAAATACCAGACCAGGGTGATTTCCATATGAGGGCGCCGGGTACCGGGGTGCAGAGCGCCACCGCGACGATGCGCCGGGCCTGCCGCGGGGTACCTCGTACGTGTTTACACGAACTTCCTTTTCGCCAGCATAACGGCCCCGATCGTCGCGACGAGCAGCAGCACGCCAATCACTTCGAGCGGCAGCGCGTAGCGCGTGAATAACTCCTGACCGAGTGCATAGGCCGATCCAGACGTCGCGGACGCCTCCACCTCGACCGATTCGGGCAGCACGTCAAATCCTCTCGCGATTACGTAAACTAACTGCGCCAGGACCGCCATGGCCAGGACGAATGCTGCGCCGAGTTTCCAGTCCACCGCCTTTAAATCCGGAAGCTCAGCCAGATTCAACAGCATGATCACGAACAGAAACAAGACCATGATCGCGCCGGCGTACACCAAAATCTGTATGACTCCGATGAACTGCGCATTCAAGGTGACGTAGAGCACGGCGATGCAGAACAGATTCAACACGAGCCACAGGGCACTCGTAACCGGATTCCGTGACACGATGAGACCTATTCCCGCAGCGACGGCAACGGTAGCCACAAAGAAAAACAGGATCTGAGCGAACATGGAGACGGTGACGACTGGACATGGGAGAAGGCGGAGCTACCGCCGTTCCACGGCAGCAAAAGGTAGACAAATAGGTACGCTGGGGCAAGGTGACGTCCCGTAAAGCGCGCGTGAATACGAGGTCCCTACGCACGCGATTTGAAGTGAAAAAGGCCGTCGCTGCGCCCCGTCGGCGCCAATCTCACCACTACCCGGCGTCGTGCGCAACGCTTCGCCCGTAGGCACGCCTCAATTCAGCAGATGACTCGCTTTCACGCCCACCGGGGAATCGATGACGGGCGGTTCGGTTGAGACGGCCGTTATTCGAACCTCGCGCTTGAACGTCGCCGTGAACAAGTCGGAGGCCCGCTTACCTCCCCATATCTCTAGTTGAGGATCGCCGATCGTCTCAATGGCGACGTGCATCTGCTTGTCGTCTACTTCGGCGCGTAAGCGATTTACGTTTTGATAGTGGCTACGATCGAGCCCGTTCGCCAGGCGAAGAAAGGAGGCGAGCTGACACACGAGGCGCTGATTTTCATCCGAGAGCCGGTTGAAGTACGTGTGCTTGTCTTTTGGAAGGCTGCGTCGATGATAGCGGGCAACGTTTGCCATGACGTCGATTTCCTCAGGCTGAAAGCCGGGCCAGTCTGCTTGTCTGATCAGATAAAGGGAGTGCTTGTGATGGCTCGAGCGGCTGATGTAGTAGCCGACGTCATGAAGAAGGGAGGCGAACTCCAGGAGCTCTCGCTGCGCCAGGTCGAGACGGTGAAGCGGCCTGCACGCGTCGAAAAGCTGAAGCGCCATCGCCGTTACGTGCTGTACGTGCCGCTGGTCCCACTGAAATCGATGGCCGATCTCATGCACGCTGCGGCGACGAACGTCTGCGTGTGGCGAGATGACTTCGAGGCGCTCGAGATTCTGTTGGATGAAATAGACGACCATGCCCTCACGCAGCGCGTGGGACGACACCCGGATCCGTTCCGGTTCGAAATCCTTCAAAAGCACGTCGATCAGCGTCGCGCCGGCAACGACCTGGTCTACGCGCTTCGCGTCAATGCCTTCCATTTCGAGCCGCTCACGGCGATCGGAAAGCATGAGACGCTTGGTCGCGCTCCTCAGGTCGTCGATCCGGAAATCCTGCAGGAAGATCGACCGGTCGGGGTGGTTCCCGGAGTTGGCGCAGACCTGTGCCAGATTCTCGAACGTTCCCGACGAGCCGACGAGCTCCCTGACCCCATGTTCATGGCACTTCTCGAGAACGACCTGCAACTGCTTTCGAAAATGCGCTCGCAGTGCGCGGAATTCGGCGTTCTCGACGGGATCCGTGGTGACAAACTGGCCGGCCATGCGCGCGGCGCCCAACTTCATGCTGGTCGCGAAGAAAATCTCGTCGCTCGTACAGACGACGAACTCGGTCGAACCACCCCCAATGTCGACGAGGAGCGTAGGGCGGCGCATGTCCATGGCGCGTCGCACGCCCTGATAGATCAGATTGGCCTCGAAAACGCCGTCGATGGCCTGTACGTGGATTCCCGTCTCCTGCCGGATGCGTTCGATCAGCTCGCCCCCGTTGTCGGCCTCTCGAATCGCGCTCGTCGCAAAGGCGAGATACTCCGACGCGCCCCATCCTTCGGCCAGAAGCTTCACGCGCTTGAGGGCTCGAATGGAGCGCTTGATCGCTGCTTCGGTCAAGCGGTGCTCCTTTAATCCCCGCTCTCCCAGCCTCACCATCTCCTTCAATCGGTCGAGGATCTCGAAACTGCCGTTGGGATAGGCGTTGACGATCAGCGTATGGAATGAATTGGTCCCGAGGTCGACGACACATACACGCGTAGGGTGCCCGTCGGACGGGTCGTCCGCGTAATCACGCCCTGTGACGAGACAGGCCGCGTGGTAATCGACGTTTTCCATTCGCGATCAACGAACGTGTTAAGGAAACGGCCATGTGAACAGTGCGTCCGGCGAGCCGTTCCGGCGAGCCGCCATTCTGATTCTGTTACGATCGACCCCCACGCATCCTCGCCGGACGCCGTCAGGCATATGCCCCTGTCGATGGCGGCGGAAGCACGGAAGCGCCGGCGCTTTCCAGTTCGGCAGATATCCGCCGCATCATCCCGCGAACCGTGGCCGTTTCATCCCAGCGAATCTGGCAGACGTCGTCACGGTGCACGAAGAGCCAGTTAGACAATACGTGAATTTCGTCAATCTCCTTCTCACGATAGCTCTCGATCGATCGATCGGGCTCCTGGAAACGTCGCACGATGCACTGCTCGAGCGCGCTCAGTTGCGAGGGCTCCGGCGGCGTGTCGACGTGAAGCGTCTCGGCGTGTCGCCCCCTCGAGACGATCAGCAGGCGGACCGGCCTTTCGGGATCGGGTCGATGGATGATCACGGCATTATGATGCAAGACCCGACTCGCGACGGCTTCTCTCTTTCCAAGCATGCGTTTTAACGCACGAAGCCAGTCGCGATACGTCCCTGCCTGTTCGAAATCGAGCTCCGCCGCGGCCCCCTTCATCGCCGCTTCGATCCGTTCGGTCACCGAATCGTCGAATCCCGAGAGAAACGCGCGGACGCGGTTCAGCTCGGCCTCGTAATGGGATTCGTTCTCCGTCGCCTCGCACGGTGCCAAACAGCGGCCCATGGACGCATACGCGCACCTCTTCCCGTTAGAAAACGTCTGCTCGTCGCATTCACGCAGCTTGAAAAAGCGGTCGATGACGTCCACGACGAACGCGGCCTCGCGTCGGCCCGCCATCGGACCGTAGTACTCACATCCGTCGTCGTGGAGAAAGGCGCTGATCGATACGCGGGGAAAGTCGTGCGTCGTGTCGATGCGAATGAACGGCCTGTTCACGTATTTCGTCTGTGCCCGATTGTAGGCAGGCTGTCGTTCCTTGATGAGGCGAGATTCGAGAAGCAGCGCTTCCAGCTCCGAATCGGTCACCTCCCATTCGACGTCTCGAACCGACTTCACCATTCGTCGGATTCGAGACGGATGTCCCTCGATCGACGTAAAGTAGCTGCGAACTCGACTGCTGATATTCTGCGCCTTGCCGATGTATATCGTCCTTCCGTTGCCGTCCTTCATGAAGTAGACCCCCGGCTTCCGCGGCAGTCGTCCCAGCACGTTCTCGCGTACGTGAGCCACGTGTTTCGAAAGTTGCCTCAGATCGCCGTATCGCCGGTACTGGAAAGCCAGCACGTCCTCAAGGGTCTCCACCTCGTATTCCAGACTGAGCTGATCGAGGAAGCGGATGAGTACCTCGGCCGTGGCTTCGGCATCGTCGAGTGCACGGTGATGACGCTGCATCCGAACGCCATAGAAGTCGGCCAGGCTGGCTAGTCCTTTGGAGCGAAGTCCCGGCAGAAGGCGGCGGGCCAATCTCAACGTGCAGAGCGTGTCGTTCGGGATCGCCGGCCGATACAGTCGAGCCTGCTCTCGATTCACGAAGCAGAGATCGAAAGCCAGGTTGTGCGCCACGAACACGCCGCTTTTCAGAAACGCGAAGAAGTCGGGCAGCACGTCCGCTGACGACGGCTGATCAAATAACTTGGCTGTCGTTATGCCGGTCAGCCACGAGATACGTCGAGGTATCGTGCGCTCCGGATTCACGAGTCGCTGGAAGCGATCGACCACCGCGCCGTTTACGACCCGCACGGCCGCAATTTCGATGAGCCGGTCCGTCGAGGCACGACCTCCGGTCGTCTCGGTGTCGACGACTACGAACGACGCTTCACGGATCTGCATGGAATGAGGAAGGGGCGGTAGCTCATATTTCGCACATGTAGGCACATGTTATGGGATTTGTCGGATAGTTGCTACCCCGCTGTGTCGTCGGTATCGAGTCTTTTCACCCCGCTGCGTCGTCGGATCGAGTCTTTTCACGCCGCTGCGTCGTCGGCAGCGAATTTTTTCACGGCGGTGCGTTACGACCCCGGCTCGATCTCCAGTACCATGACGTCGGATCCGAACGTCTTCAGCAGCACCTGACCGATCACGTCGTTGTCGAGGTTGCCTCGAAAACGCTCGCTTCGAGGCCCGAACGCGTAGAGATTTACGTCTACGGCCGTGTGACCGCCGGACGTCCACCCGATGCCGGCACGTCGAGAAACCATTTCGCCGATCAGCGTCTCAAGATTTCCATGCCCGTCTCTCGCAAACTCCACCGCTAATAGCTCGGCCTCGGTCAGTTCGTCCAAACCCGCGAGTCCCCGAAAGACCGGCTCCGCCGAAAGCGATCGATCCTGGAGGCGCGTCGCGATGGATCCGGCCGAGGCCTGGACGGAGCGCAGCACGTCTGGAATCCATTCGTATCGACTCTGTCCCAGTAGAGCGCGCCAAAAAGTCTCGACGCCGAGGGGCACGTCCTCCGGAGGGTGAGCCCGTCCGAGTGCGAGACCGCCGGTATCGTGGTCGGCCGTCGCGATCACGAGCGTCTCACCGTTTTGCTCTGCGAACTCGACCGCAACCTGGAACGCGCGATCATATGCCAGCATGTCTCGGACCGCAGATGCGGCGTCGTTCACGTGTCCCGCATGATCTACCCGGCTTGCTTCGACGACGAGGAAGAACCCTTCCGGCGATCCGTCAAGCAGTTCCAGTGCCTTTTCGGTCATCTCGGCGAGGGAGGGCTCCGTCAAGGAGTCGCGATCGATGTCGTACGACATGTGACTCATCGTGAAGAGCGACAGGACGGGGGTTCGGTCGACCGCGCGAAAAGACGTCAGGTCATTGGCGACGACGTACCCCAGTCGCGACGCCTCGTCCAGCAAGTTCAGTTCGTCGGCGCGTGCACCGCCGGCGGACTCCGGAAGGTAGTACTGCCGGCCGCCTCCAAATATCACCTCGATCTCCTTCGCGATCTGCTGCACGGCAATCTCGGCCTCCATCGCCCGATCCGGAACGTGGGCCGAAAACGAAGCGGGCGTCGCATGCGTAATTCGGCTCGTGACGACGAGACCCGTGGCGAGGCCGGCACGCTCGGCCGCTTCCAGCACCGTCAAAACCGGACGCTCGAGCGTATCGACTCCGATTGCGCCGTTATAGGTCTTGATACCGGAGGCGAACGACGTAGCGCCGGCTGCCGAATCCGTGACGCGACTGTCGGTCGAGTACGTCCGAAGCGTCCCGGTCAGGTACGAATCAATGAACAAGTGGTCGCGACCGCTTACGAATCGCTCGAAATCACGAGCCATGGTGTAGTAGGCTGGACCGGCCCCGTCGGCGACGAAGAAGATGACGTTCTTTGGTCTCGATGATTCGTCCTGCGCCGAACTGACCGATGCGGCGGCGAGAAAGACGAGGCAAATGGCGAAGAAATGCGTTCGGATGTTCGTCACGGAATCGCTGATCTATTGAAGAATTACGTCGAATCGCACAAGGATCGTGCTCTTGCGTGGAGAATCGGTGCCGGATCGAGTGACGACGTTGCGGCGAAAGTGATTCGTCGAGTCGGCGTTTTTTGGAACGTTCGCTTCAAAATATCATCCTCTATACACTATTTCGGGTTTTTGCCAAATATTGGCAGACTGCCCCAGCGGCAACCGTTTAATTGCGGCACCCGCTAAAATAGGATTTGCACATACAGTCCCTGGGAGGACGGGTACGACATGCAGGCTATCAAGGTAACGGTCATTGGCGCCGGAAACGTCGGTGCGACGGTCGCGGACTGCATCGCTCGAAAGGACATGGTCGACGAGGTCGTGCTGGTCGACATCGTCGACGGCCTGCCTCAGGGCAAGGCCCTTGACATGCAGGAATCGGCGCCCATCCATCTTTTCGACACGCGCGTACGGGGCACGAACGGCTACGAAGATACGGCCGATTCGGACGTCTGCGTGATTACCGCCGGTCTGGCCCGGAAGCCCGGCATGAGCCGTGACGACCTGCTCAGCAAAAATGCCGAAATCGTTCGATCGGTCACCGAGCAATTCGTGGCCACGAGCCCGAACGCGATTCTCGTGGTCGTGTCGAACCCGCTCGACGTAATGACGTATGTCTCCTACATGACGAGTGGATTTCCTAGCCGCCGTGTCATGGGGATGGCCGGCGTGCTCGACACGGCCCGCTACCGCGCCTTCATCGCAATGGAACTCAATGTTTCCGTGCGCGACGTGCAGGCCCTTCTCCTGGGCGGACACGGCGACACGATGGTCCCGCTACCGCGATATACGACGATTGGCGGCATTCCGCTCCCGGAGTTGATGGAGGAAAGCAAGGTCACCGAAATCGTCGAACGCACGAAAGGCGGCGGGGGCGAGATCGTCAAGCTGCAAGGCACGTCGGCCTGGTACGCCCCCGGTGCAGCCGCTGCAGAGATGGTCGAAAGCATGGTCAAAGACTCGGGCCGCGTGCTGCCTTGTGCCGTTTGGCTGAACGGCGAATACGGCCTGAGCGACCTGTTCATCGGCGTGCCGGTACGTCTTGGGCGCAACGGAGTCGAGGAGATCATTGAAATCGAGCTGAACGACGAGGAGCAAAAACTGATGGACGATTCCGCGAAACACGTGCACGATAACCTGGAGGCTCTGGCGCGTCTGCATTCGGCCTGACGCCGCAACCCGTAGCGAACCCTCTCTTTCCGCCATGTCCCGCGTTCTGCGCCTCTTTATCTTCGTCAGCTTGTCCGCGTCGCTTTTCATGGCCTGCGACAGCGGAAACGAGCCGAACGTGGAGATCGAAGACATCGTCGTCGGAGACGGCGAGGAGGCGACCGGCCGCGACGTGGTGACGGTCGAGTACGTGGGCATGCTGGAAGATGGCGACGTGTTCGACAGCTCCGAACAGTGGGGCCCGCTTCGCTTTCAACTCGAATCCGGCATGATCCACGGTTTGCCGGAGGGACGATCCGGAAGGGTCATCCCAGGGCTGATCCAGGGCATGCGGGGTATGAAGGTCGGAGGTATTCGCCGAATCACGATTCCGCCGGAGCTGGCATACGGTCGGAACGGCGTGCCGGGGGCGATTCCGCCTAATGCCACGCTGGTGTTCGAAGTCGAATTGATAGCCGTCGAAAAAGCATAGCGGATCAGGATTCCGATCCCTGTTCGCCGATCTTTCGATGCAGGACTTGTAATCTCCGATTGATTTCTTTCACCTCCTCGAAGAGCCGGTCGCGCTCGAATCTGGTGCAAGCGGTACTGATCAGTTCGTCGCGGCGTTTCTTGAGTCGCGAGATCTCCTGCTGGGTGATGCCGGCGTTCTCCATTCTGCAAACGTGTCTAGGGAACGGTCGGCGACGTCCACGTCGAGACGGAAGGCGAAACCGGCCGTCTCGTAGCGTCGATCATACTGAATCTACTCATAACCGTCGCGGAAGTCATTGGTGGCGTTCTGGCGGGAAGTCTGTCCGCCCCCGAAAGCCCAGGCCGCCTTCTTACGGCGAGCGCTACCGGACGGGTTTTTCGAAGACGATGAAATGATGCTGTGGTAGAAGATCGCGCGTCTCACGCCAATCCAAACCGGCCGCAGCCATCTCGATTCGAGCCTGCCGATCCGTGATCTTATACACCGGCGAGACGGGAATCGTCGGATCTTCTCCTCGATATTCGACCAGCACGACGCGCCCGCCCGGCTTGAGGGCCTTCCGGATGTTGACCATCATTTCTCGCGGATGTGAAAACTGCGTGTAGGTGAAGACGATGAGCGCGACGTCGACCGAATCCGACGGCAAGTTAGGATCGCGGATGGTGCCGAGCACGGGTCGAACGTTGCTGACTCCCCGCCGCTGGGCGCGTTTGCGCACCATGTTCAGCATCTCCTCGTCGATGTCGACGGCGAAGACGACGCCGTCCGGCACGTGAGGCGCAATCCGAAACGTGAAATAGCCGGTTCCTGCACCGATGTCGGCGACGACGTCGTGCGCCTGCAGTTCCAGTGCGCGAACCACGCGATTGGGGAGTTCCTCCCGCTCCCGCTCGGGCCGATCGAGCCACTGCGCCCGAGACACTCCGGTAATCTCGGCGATCTCACGACCCATGTAACGTTTGCCGGTGCCGTCCTCGGCTCCCGGCCTCGACTGCATGTACACGCCGGCCGTGTCACTGTCGATCGCCGTCTCCTGGGCTCGATCACACCCGGCAACGAGGAAAAGCGCAACACTCAGCAGGTAGCCGACCGCCCGCTGCGGTTGATTACGATGTGAGAAGTCCATCGGAGTTTGTATCGAACGTCATACAAGGCACCGTCTAGTTTAATAAACAAGCAACCCGGTCGTCCGCCGGGTACATTCGGCGCGATCCTTATTTTTCAAGACCGAAATAATCGGCGACGGCCGCGTAGTCGGAAAGGTCGATGCCCACTTTCGACAGAGGAATTCCAGCGATGAAGACTGCCTTGATCATCCGATCGGGCTGGCTTTCCAGGTCGACGGCCTCGGCCGAGGATGCCTCGTAGAAGACTTCCAGAAACTCGATGTCGTACGCATAGCCCAGCGTCAACGTATAGTCGACCGCCGGTACCTCCGCAGACTCCTCGCCGAACGTGTACGGCATGGCCGTCCACGTGCCCTGCTCCCGAAAATAGGCCAGTACGGCGCCCTCGTCTACCACGTCGACGTCGAGCCCCGGTATGTCGTACTGGACCGAAGCTACGGGGCCGTTGATCGTGGCGTCAGCCATCGAAAAGAGAAAGGTCGATGCGCTGACGTTGGCGTTGCCGGGTGGTCCCTGCGGCCCGACGGGACCGTCCCCGTCGCAGGCTGAAACTCCGAATAGAAGCAAAAAGCAAAACGCGACGGTAAGGTTTGTTTTCATGGCGCACGAAATTTCGAAGGCTGGCTCAAATCGGGATTCGGAGCGTGAGTGCCGAATCGACGATGCGGATTCAATGCAAACAACGAGCCGATGCGGTTCGACGCAGGTGCCATGTTGACGTTCGTGCGCGAATCGATCAAGCGGCGGCCTCGCGAGCGTACCCGTCCGCCCTTCGAGCCGGATCGGGATCGAGGCCGTCAGTCGGCGAACATCGCGACGTGCAGGTTGCCCTCGTCGTCCGCGTATCCCCTGAACATGCCGGCCGTGTTGAACGTCATCGTGACGTTTCCGTCGCGGTCGAGACCGATCACGCCTCCATCCCCACCCATGCTCGTCAGCGTTCCGTGGATTACCGATGCGGCCGCCTCCTGCAGTGAAAGTCCGGCATAGTTCATGAGAGCCGATATGCGGAACGCGAGCACGCCCCTGATGAAGTATTCGCCCGTACCCGTGGCCGAGACGGCGCAGGTCTCGTTGTCGGCGTAGGTGCCCCCGCCGATGATGGCCGAATCTCCGACGCGGCTCCACTTTTTGTACGAAGTACCGCCGGTCGACGTCGCAGCGGCCAGGTTGCCGCCGCGATCCAGTGCCACCGCGCCGACCGTTCCGTACGGGCTTGTTTCCGAGAGCGGCGCGGCCGTTCCTGCGCCCGTGTCGCCGGACTGACGCTCGCGATACCGTTCGTATTGCTCCATTCGTTGATTCGTTCGGAAGTGCTCATTCGGCACCATCTTCAGCCCGACCTCTCGTGCGAACGTGTCGGCTCCGTCGCCGACGAGGAGGACGTAGTCGGACTGCTCCATGACGGCACGCGCGAGCCTGATTGGACTCGAGGCGCGTTTCACCGAGGCCACGGCTCCGGCCTTGCGTGATGCGCCGTCCATGATCGACGCGTCGAGTTCGACGAGACCTGCACTCGTCAGCACGGCGCCGCGAGCGGCATTAAAGAGCGGCGAGTCTTCCATCACCGTGACAGTCGCCACGACCGCGTCGAGGCTGGAGCCGCCCTCCTCGAGCACGCCGTAGCCCGCCGTGAGCGCCTCCTTCAATTTTTCCTCGTACGCCTGCCGTCGATCCTCCGGCATACGATCCGCCGTGATCGAGCCGGCGCCTCCATGAATGACCAGCACTCCTTTCGGTGCGAGATGCTGACTTGAGACGGGGCCGGGTAGTCCCGCACATAATGCCGTGAGGGCCGTCAGCACGACGACCAAGTTGGAGCTTGTGTCCTTCATCGAAATATGAAACGTCTACGGAATGCGACAGCTTGGCGGAATCGACGCCCAACACATCGGCATGTTACAAGGTAGTTAGGGGGCGGCCAAGACCCTTGAGCCCGACGTGCTCGTCTGGTACCTTATTTGCACGTTAAATTTAACGATGCGCTTAAACAACGGCCCATAGGGTGATGCTGACAGATTGACACACCGACCCTTGATAGTTGACAATGAAATTCATAATTTTATAGAGTTTACGGTTGCCTGAAATTTAACCGCCGCGGTCGACGCGACCGTGCTTCTGTAAGAGGGACCGTAATTACGCACCGGATTTAGTAGAGTATAATCCAAAGCGGCCGGCCCTGCTTCCGAAGGCGAAGCCGGCTGCTGATAGCTGGAATCAGAACCTGACTCAAAGAAAAGGTGGCAGATATCGCAAAGAAAATCATAACGAAAACCACGCAGGATCCCGGAACTCGGAAACAGTCGGCTCTCGAGGAGATGACCGACGAAGATCTGATGTCACAGTTTCAGGCGGGATCCGTTGCAGCGTTCAACATTCTTGTCGAGCGGTATTCGGAGCGCTTGACGCACTACCTGTACGGCTTTCTTGGTGACATGCGGCGTTGTGAAGACCTCCTGCAGGAAACTTTCCTTCGCGTCTATCGCAATCGGCATTCATACCGCCGTATTGCAAAGTTTTCGACCTGGTTGTACACCATCGCCGGGAATTTGGCGAGGTCGGAGTATCGGAAGCGGAAGCGTCGCCGGCTGTACTCGATTCAGTCCGTAAACCGCGACAACGAGGAATACGAAATGCAGCTGCCCGACGAATCGTTCTCGCCGGACAAGCACGCCGAGAGTACGATTCAGGACAAGCACATCCAGCAAGCGCTGGACGAGATCCCGGCGTCGTTTCGCGAAGTGGTCGTGCTGCGCGACGTGCAGCAACTGGCCTACGACGAAATTGCTGAGATCACCGGCCTGCCGATGGGTACGGTGAAGAGCCGCATCAATCGCGGCCGCACCAAGCTGCAAGCGCTGCTAAAGGACGTATACCCGTTTGAAACGGAAACGGCCTAGCCGACGTCCGCGATCACAAACCATTAAAACGACGAGCCCCGATGCTGGATGAATCCGGCGTCGGGGCTTTCTTTTGAGAAGGTACGCCCTTCGAAGCAGCTCAGGCGATCCTGCTAATAAGGGCCATGATCACGAGCAGTCCGACGATGATGGCGACGGCAATGATTATCTCCTTCTGACGCCTCCGATTGAGCATGAGCTCTTCGGACAGTCTAGTGATGGACGGAGGTACGGCTCGTTTGAAAATCGCGGAATTCGACCGGTAAAGCAAGCGATTCGCCGGACGAACGGAGCACATGGACACAGCGGCCCCGTCCTCGTTTTACGCGAAAATCCTTAGTGGAACACGAGTCGATGCACCCGGTGGCATATATTCATTCTCCGGAGAGTCCGGCCGTATCGCTACGAAAAGTCCACCTGCGTTCCTGCCCATGTCTTCAGCCCGACTCAGTCTTAACGGAAAATCGTACGCGTTGCCTCTGGTCGTCGGAACGGAAAACGAAACGGCCATCGACGTCCGCAACCTGCGCAAAGACACGGGCTACATAACCCTCGATTCGGGCTACGGCAACACGGGTTCGTGTGAGAGCGCCATCACGTTTGTCGACGGCGAAGAGGGCATCCTGCGCTATCGGGGCTATCCGATCGAGGACCTGGCCCTGAAATCGACGTTCGTGGAAGTGTCGTATCTGCTCATATACGGCGAATTGCCGTCTGCGAGCGCGCTCGAACGCTTCACGTACGAGGTGACCTATCACACGATGCTGCACGAGGACATGAAAAAATTCTTCGAGGGGTACCCACCCAGTGCGCATCCAATGAGCGTGCTCTCGTCGATGGTGGCCTCCCTTTCGGCGTACTATCCTACGGCGGACGACGTCGAGACGACGCGGCTGAACGTCGTGCGCTTGCTCGCCAAATTGAAGACCATCGCGGCCTTCTCGTACAAGAAGTCGATGGGGCAGCCGTTCATCTACCCTCGAAATGATCTGAGCTACTCGGCTGATTTTCTTCGGATGATGTTCGCCGTTCCGACGGAGGAGTACGAGATCTCCGAGACCCTCGAGAAGACACTCGACATGCTCCTGATTCTGCACGCGGACCACGAGCAAAACTGCAGCACGTCGGCCGTGCGCATGGTCGGCAGCAGCGGCGCCGACTTATTCGTTTCGATCTCGGCAGGCATTAACGCTCTTTCCGGTCCTCTCCACGGCCGTGCCAATCAGGAAGTCATTCACATGCTCGAGCAGATCGACGCCGCAGGGGGCGATTTGTCCGCGTTCGTCGAGCGAGCGAAGGACAAGGACGATCCGTTCAAACTAATGGGCTTCGGTCACCGCGTCTACAAGAACTTCGACCCGCGCGCCCGAATCGTCAAACAATATGCGGACAGGGTGCTCGACGAGCTCGGAGCCGACGATCCCCTGCTGGACATCGCAAAGCGTCTCGAGAAGGCCGCGCTCGAGGACGAGTACTTCGTCGAGCGTAAACTCTATCCCAACGTAGATTTTTACAGTGGGATTCTGTACCGGGCGATGGGTATCCCGACGAACATGTTTACCGTAATGTTTGCTATCGGTCGACTGCCGGGCTGGATTGCCCAGTGGAAGGAGATGCGGGACGAGCCCTCCAACCGGATTCATCGACCACGACAGGTGTACGTCGGCGCGAACGAGCGTTCGTATGCGCCCGTCGAGGCGCGCTCCTGAGCGGATCCCCGATGATCTTTCGTCGCGGGCGCGTCGAATTGAGACCGTCTGTGCGTCCGTTCCCGTTCATGCAGAGTCTTGGCCGTCACACGTGCTCGTATGCGGCCCCGTTCCCATATTGCCAGTACTCGGCATGTGGATGGGAGAGCCTCTTCATCGAACGAGCGCGCACGGCCGGCTTGAGATTCGGCGTCAGCGTCAGCCCGTTCGACGTGACGTAGAAGGGCATGATCGCGGACCGCCTTACATGAAGTGCAGGACCTGTTTCCGACCGGCTTACGAAGACGTTGAACGTGGTCGACCTCTCGAGGCTTCGGGAATCGGCCATCCCTCCCATCAAGTCATGCTTCGTCCGCGTTACCGGATGCCGTCGAACCGGCGACGGCAAATAACCGTCGACTCGATCCGGATCGGAAAAGCGGCTTTCTCGCATCGCGACCAAGATAAAGTCGATAGCGGGAATCGTAACGGCGGCAGCTAGGCCGAACACGATGACGTGGGTGAAAATCGCAGTCGTAATCATCTTGCGCGCTCAAGGTGTGTTTTCGAGTCCGTCTTGGCGTCTTGCAAGCGTCATTCCACTGTCGAGGATCCGTCGAGTCGATGGCGCTTTTTGACAAGTCCGTGACGCAAACGTGCCGGTGCGGTGCAATCGTGTCAGATGACGTCTGAATTACGGCGTCGCTTCATTCTCACGCGGCGCTGCGCAGGATCAAGATGAGATGCGGGCCACGATGAAGTCCTCTCGAAGAATACTATCGAGCGTCGCAACGTACCGATCTACGTCAGCCGGGCCGATCACGAGAGGCGGCTTTATTCTAATCACGTTACGCAGGAGTCCGTCGACGGAGGCGAGCATGCCTTCTTCGCGCATTCTTTCCACGACGTAATCTGCTTCCGCAGGGGCGGCCTCCCGGGTCGATCGATTACGAACGAGCTCGATGCCGAGGAATAGCCCCTCCCCTCGCACGTCACCAATGATTTCATGTTCGTGTACGAGCGCGGCGAGGCCGGCCTCATCACGGAGTCATAGCGTATTTGGGTGCCGTAAAACGTTCGCAGAAAACCGAGCCGTCAGAACGTGATGCGTGTGACCCGTCCTGCGGGTCCGACCATCCAGCCTGAGTTCGGGCTACCGAAGTCGACGCTCCAGTGGCTGAGGGAATCGAGGGTCGACCACGAAAGCGCATTCGAGGACGTCCGCTGCCTGGATACTCGCGAGGTTACGAACCGGTTCGACGGAATGAATCTTTATCGCAGCCGGACCTACGGGCCGCGATCCTGATTACGAACGCAAGGCGTCGGAGGCGCGAAACAGCTCCCGCCCGAAAGCTCGTACCCGGATCCAATGCGTGACCCGTCCGCACTTCCCCTCAGGAACGGAAACGGTTCGTGATAGTGCAAAGAGCCGAAATTAAAAAGCGCTTTCGCCGCGTCGTGGGGTCCTGGTTGGCATGGAGCGTCGACGACCCACCATTTCGACGCTCTCGCAACGACCAGCTCACGAATTGAAGTAACCATGGCCAAGGTCTTTTCTTCCGTGCTTTTTGCGGCGTCGATTCTCACGGCCGCGTCCATGACGGCCGGAGCACAGCAACGTTTCGGCACGTCCGTCCTGGTCTCCGAGGGTCACGTGTTCGTAGGCGAACCCGACAATCTCTATCGGCCGGGCATCGTTTACGTGTATGCCAACGAAGCGGGTAACTGGAATCAGATCGACGAGTTGGTCGCACCGGAAGCGGAACTCGGGGACCACTTCGGCCGCAGTCTGTCCATGGAGGGCGATCGGCTCTTGGTCGGATCGACCGGCCTGGATGGCGAGGCGGGCGCCGCGTACGTTTTCGAGAAAGGAGCGGATGGAGCGTGGGGGCACATGGCTACGTTGACGGGTTCGGACGTCGTCGCGGACGACGGTTACGGGGCCGCCGTCGCTTTGTCCGGCGACCATGCCTTCGTCGGAGCGCCATCGACGAACGGCGGGCCCGGCCGCGTGTACGTGTTCAGCCGGAATGACGTTGGATCCTGGGCGCAGCAAGGCACGCTGAGCGGCAGCGAATCCGAATCGGGCGCGGGCTTCGGACGATCGATAGTCACCTCCGACGGGACCATCTTCATCGGTGCACCGGGTCAAGACGCCGGCGCCGTCTACGTTTTCACCAATGGTAACTCTGCCTGGTCTGAGTCCACGATCCTTCGCGCACGGTCGATCAGCGACGGCGGACGTCTCGGCACGTCCCTCGATCTGGACGGAAGCAGGCTGCTGGCCGGTGCTCCACGACACGGTGGAACCGTCGGTGCCACCGTCGTATTCGAACGCGACGCCGATACGGGCCGATGGACTGAATCCGCGCTGCTCCAACCCTATGCGGCTGCCGGCTTCCATGGCTTTGGAGCGTCCGTCGCCGCCAGCGGCGACGACGTCTTCGTCGGAGCACCGACGGCGATGTCGTTCGCGGGTACCGTTTACGCTTTCAGGCACAATGGCGGCGCCTGGAACGGCGTGGACCGATTGTCCGCATCCAACGTGACGCAACGCGATTTCATGGGCGCTACGGTCGACGTGGAAGGCACCACGGCGGCCGTGGGCTTAACCGGTGCGGATTACGGAGCAGGCGTCGTCCTCATCTTTTCACGATCGGAAGAGGGATGGACGCAGACGGCCGAACTCAAGAGTGAGAGTGCGGGTCTGCGATCGATCGTCAGCGGCAAGATCAGCTGTACGGGCGGCAGTGCCGATCTCTTCGACTGCAGTGCGGTCGACCTCCTGGCATTCCTCTCCATCGCGGACATCGGCGGATCGCGGGGCGTTCAGCTCAATGACGTCTGGGGCTGGAGCGATCCGGAAACGGGAAGGGAATACGCCCTCGTTGGTCGCATGGATGGTACGTCTTTCGTTGACGTAACCGACCCCGTCAATCCCGTGTACGTCGGCAATTTGTGGCGGACCGAGGGTTCACCGGGCAGCTCGTGGCGTGACATCAAAGTGTACGAGGACCATGCATTCATCGTAGCCGACGCATCCGGCGAGCACGGCATGCAAGTTTTCGATTTGACGCAGCTGCGTGACGTCGAGGACGTGCCGGTCACCTTCGAGCCGACCGCGCACTATGACGGGATTCACAGCGCACATAACATCGCCATCGACACGGAATCCGGCTATGCTTACGCGGTCGGGAGTAGTGACGGCGGCGAGACGTGCGGTGGCGGCCTCCACATGATCAACATCCAGGATCCGACAAATCCGGAATTCGCCGGCTGCTTTTCCGATCCGAGCACCGGGCGCGCGGGGACGGGATACACGCACGACGCGCAGTGCCTCGTCTATCGTGGACCGGATAGCGACTACACGGGTCGCCAGATTTGCTTCGGCTCCAACGAGAACGCGTTGAGCATCGCAGACGTAACGGACAAAGAGAACCCGGTAGCGATCGCAAAGGCGACGTACCCGAACGTTTCGTATACCCACCAGGGTTGGATTACGGACGACCACCGGTACTTCTTCGTAAATGATGAGCTTGACGAACTGAGCGGCAACGTCCCCGAGACGCGGACGCTTATCTGGGACGTCTTCGACTTGGACGATCCGCAACTCGTCAAAGAGTACATGTGGGGCACGAAGTCGTCCGATCACAACCTCTACGTCCGGGGCAACTTCATGTATCAGTCGAACTACATGAGCGGCCTTCGCATCCACGACGTGTCCGATCCGGAGAATCCGGTTGAAGTCGGCTACTTCGATACGATGCCTGTGGGAGAGAACGAGCCCGGCTTCGCCGGCTCCTGGAGCAATTATCCATTTTTCGAGAGCGGTACGATCGCCGTTTCGAGCATCGGAGAGGGCCTCTTTCTCCTGCGCAGGGCGAGTCAATTGGGCCTTTAGCCTCTGCGACGGTGGGCGGTTCGGTTAGGCTCCTCCGAGCCGGCTCGCCGATCGCAGGATGAAGTCGCCTGCTTTCCTTGCATAGCTCGGTCACGAAACCTATGGGAAAACGCTTGAATTTTTGGCTTCTGGCCGCTCTCGCGTTCGTTGCCGCCTGCGCTCAGAGTGGGCCAACGGCCGGTGCGGCCGACGAGCGCGGTGGGATCGTCTTTTCGAAAGACGTCCTCCCCCTCCTGCAAGACAAATTCGCACCGCTTCTCTCAGAGGAGGAGGGGTTACGCCTTGATTCCTGGAACACCCTCATTGCCGGCTCACAGTATGGAGAGGTGTTGATCCCGTACGACGCCGATCGCAGTCTGCTCGTCGAACTGGCCGAGCAGCGCGCGAGCGAGCTTACGCCGCAGGAAATCAATCTCGTCCGGGAGTGGATTGAGTCGGGCGCCCGAAACGACGCCGGCGAAGTGCCCTATGCCGACGCCGAGCAACTGCTCTACGTCTGCAACCAGGGTTCGGCGGTGATCTCCGTCATTGACATGGAGTCCAACCTCGTCATACGTACGGTCGATCTCCAGGACCTCGGTTTTTCCGCCAATGCCAGGCCACATCACATCGCCGTCGCGGGAGATGGATCGTACTGGTACGTGTCACTGATCGGAGAAAACACCGTCTTGAAGCTCAATCGCGACAACGAAGTCATTGGGCGCGTGTCCTTTGAAGTCCCGGGTATGCTCGCGCTCGATCGAGCTGAAAAGCGCGTGTACGTCGGTCGGTCGATGAGTGCCGTCAGTCCTCCCCATCGAATCGGCGTAATCGACAACGACGAGCTCACGATCGAAGAAATCGACGTCTTCTTTCCCAGACCGCATGCGCTCGACGTCACGCCCGACGGCCGTCACGTCTATACGGCGAGCCTTGCCGTCAACCAGATGGCCGGCATTGATACGGAGACGTTCGACGTCGAGGTGATCGACATACCCGCCGGCCGGCATCACGAACATCACATGCCCATGCAGTTTGAAGTGACGCCGGACGGCCGTGGTATGATCGTCGGCGGAGAGATGAGCGGGGAACTCCTCATTTTCGATTTGAGCGAGCCGATGAAGCCCCGAGTCGCCAGGATGCTCGATCTCGGCGGCTCGCCGTGGAATCCCGCCTATTCTCCCGATGGCCGATACGCGTACGTTCCATTAAAGCGGGCCGATGCCGTCGCCGTCGTAGACATGTTAGAGCACGTGCAAACGGGCCGCGTCACGGGTCACGGACTCTCTGAGCCGGACGGCAGCGCCGTGCGACCCGACGGACGCTACGTCTACGTTACGAACAGCAATCTCGACGGAACGTACCGGCCGAGATATGATTTCGGAGGCGATCCGCCCGGCACGGTCGTGGTCATCGACGCGGAGACTAACGAGATCGTGAAAGTGCTGGAGATCGAGGCGAATCCGACCGGCATAGGAACACGCCCCGTCCGCTAAAACTGATGGTGACCTCTCGGCTCTCGAGCGCAGTCGTTTTATCCGCCGCCCTGTTCGCCGCTGGATGCACATCCTCCGAGCGAACGCGGCGAGACCCATCTGAGGATGAGTTCGTTCCGCCGTTCGAGCGCCGAATCAATCCATTCGAGGTTCTCGACGCCTCCGGTCGCGCCTATGCGCGTCCGTTCCTCGGAGGACTGAATTTCCCTCGACCGCAGTTCGTCGACATAGACGGCGACGGCGATCCCGATCTCTTCGTCCAGGAGCGCACGAACGAGCTGATGTATTTTGAGAATACGGGGACGGGGGACGCTCCGTCATTCACCTGGCGGACGGACAAGTACCTGGATCTCGACATCGGTGAGTGGTACCGCTTCGCCGACGTAGACGGAGACGGTGACTACGACCTGCTGACCGAGCAGCCGTACAGCTACATCCGGTATTACGCCAACAAGGGCTCGCCTCGAGATCCGCGCCTGGAAGTCGTAGCCGATACGCTGCGGGCGGTAGACGGAAGACCCATCTTCTCGGATCGCCAGAACATTCCGAACGTGACGGACATCGACTGCAACGATATGCCGGACCTGTTCGTGGGGAGGCTGGACGGGACCATCACCCGATACGAAGCCGTCGAGGCCGACGTCGATCGTGCCCCTGTTTTCGCGCTCGTCACCCGGCGATTCGAAGACATTGAGATCGTCGCTCAGTTCGGCCGGCCCGGTCAGATGAACCCGCCGCCGATGCCGAATATTCCTAACGGCTCGAATTTGCATGGCGCGAATACCATGACGTTTACCGACGTCGACGGCGACGGCGATCAGGATCTGTTTTGGGGTGATTTTTTCGAACCGAGCCTCCTTCGAATCGAAAACACCGGGTCTTGCGAAACGCCGGTGTTTCGCGGCGACCCGGTGCCCTTTCCCCCGCCCGAGCCCGTTTTGACGAGTGGATACAACGCACCCGCCTTCTCAGACATAGACGGAGACGGCGACCTTGATCTGTTCGTCGGCGTTCTGGGAGGGGCATTCAATCCTAACCGTACGGTACACGCTCCTTTTTACTTCTACGAACGACTAGACGACGACACATTTCAACTTCGAACACGCGATTTCCTCGATCAGTACGACCTCGGAAGCGAGAGCTTCCCTGCGCTGGCGGACCTCGACGGCGACGGGGACCTCGACCTTCTCGTCGGCAACAAAATATCCTCGCGGGATAGTCGTGCGGCGGTTCTCGTGCGATTCGAGAACACGGGCACGCCGTCCGCTCCTCGCTTTGCACTGAGAGACTCGCTGAACGTACACCCGTCGTATCATTATGCCCCGGCGATCGCCGATCTGAACGATGACGGCCTTCCTGACATGCTCCTCGGCACCTGGAATGATGGAGTCGCTTACTACCGCGGCACGGAGTCGGGCTTCGAGCTCGTCGAGCGGGGTTTCGTCCAACTCACGCGCGGGAGTCACACCACTCCGGCACTCATCGACATCGACGGCGACGGCGACCTCGACCTGTTCGTCGGAGAGACGTCCGGAACCATCAATTTCTACCGCAACGTCGGTTCCCGAAGCCGACCCGATTTCGAGCTCGTCTCGGATGAATATCTGAACATCGACGTAGGACGCCGTAGCGTACCCGCCTTTCTCGACGTCGACGGGGACGGCGATTACGACATGGTCGTCGGATCGGAGTCGAACGGCCTCGTCTTCTTCCGCAACACCGGAACCGTGCATGAACCGATATTCGAAGAAGTAACGAGTCTCACCGACATGATCCCTATCCTCGCCACGCCGGCCTTCGCCGACCTCGATGGCGACGGGGCCATCGATCTCCTGGTCGGTGGTCACGGAGGCGGATTGAGATATTTCTCCGGCCGACCGGAAGCGCCCTGATCCGTCATGAGAACGATGATTTCGTACGATGAAGCTCGCCGACTCGTGCTCGGCAGCGTGCCGGTCGTCGGCTCCGAACGGATCCCTCTCGCCCGTGCACTTGGACGTACGCTCGCCGAGCCCGTCGAAAGTCGCGAGATGATTCCGCCGTTTGACAATTCGGCCATGGACGGCTTTGGCGTTCGTGCAACGGACGTCCCCCATGCCGGAGTTCTGCTGCGAATTGCAGGCACCGTTGCCGCCGGCAGCGACGTGTCGACACGTCTTCCCGAAAACGCTTGCGTTCGAATCATGACGGGTGCGCCCATTCCGGACGGAGTAGACGCCGTCATTCCCGTCGAGCAATCCGAAGCTGACGATGACCGCGTCCGATTCCAAACGGCGGCCGTTCCGGGTGCTTACATCCGCCGTGCGGGCGAGAACGTGGCGGCCGGAGAACACGTCCTCGAGCAGGGTGCACGAATAACTCCGCCCGTCGTCGGGATGCTCGCCGTTCTTGGATACGCAGCCGTCGCCGTCGCGAGGCGCCCGGTCGTTTCGGTGATTACGACCGGTGACGAGCTCGTGGACGTCGCCGATACGCCCGGACCCGGCCAGATTCGAGACGCGAACGGTCCGGCCCTCGCGGCTCAACTGACGGCCGCCGGCGCCGTCCCCGACGGCCCGCGACGCGTCGGGGACGAACGCCGGCTACTGCGCGAGGCGCTGAAGAGCGCCGCCGAGGCCGACGTCGTCGTCGTCTCCGGCGGCGTCTCGATGGGCGAATTTGATTTCGTCCGCGAAGAGCTCGAGCGGGTCGGCTTCGAGACCCTCTTCTGGAAGGTCAGGCAAAAGCCCGGCAAGCCGCTGCTTTTCGGCTTGATCGATCAGACGCCGGTCTTCGGTCTGCCGGGTAATCCCGTCTCGACGGCCGTCTGCTTCGAGCAGTACGTACGCCCTGCGCTCGCCGCGATGCTCGGCCGATCGGACGCCGGACTTCCGCACGAGAAAGCGCTGCTGGATGCGGACGTCAGGAAGAGCGCGGGCCTCCATCATTTCGTTCGAGGGCACCTGACGGACGACGCCGGGCTGCGCGTTGCTCCAACGGGACCACAGGGCTCACACGTGTCGCGATCTCTCGTTCTGGCCGATTGCCTCATCCATCTTCCGGAAGACATGGAGGATCCACCGCGCGGCACGGAGGTGCGAATAGAGCGTCTGGCGTGGTGATCGACGTAGGTCTAGCCGCCGATTAAGATCATCGGACGATCGTCCGTTGATTCGGCCAGGACGTGCATTCCGGCATGGGCCGCCTTTTTACGCAGGACGGATGCCTGAATTACCTCGCAGATCTCCTCGTCCGTCGCGCCGGCACGCAGCACGTTTCTCAAACTGGTCTCGGCCCGACCGAACAGGCATACCTTGAGAGCGCCGTCGGCCGTGAGGCGGAGTCGATTGCACCCTGCACAGAATTGATCGCTCATCGACGAGATGAATCCGATACTGCCCACGTGTCCCGGCACGGTATAGCTCCGGGACGTATCGTGCACGCCCCGAATCGGCTCTTCAAGTCGGATTCCAGCCGCCTCGAGTCGTTCGATCATTTCTCGATACGGCACGAAAAAGCCCTCCGACCAGCCGTTTCCGGAAAACGGCATGTATTCGATGAATCGGACGGCCAACCGCCTGTCACGGGTCAGACCCGCGAAATCCACCAGCTCGTCGTCGTTAACGCCTCGCATGACGACGCAATTGACCTTCAGGGGCGCGTAACCGACCTCGAGAGCCCGGTCGATAGCATCCAGGACGAGCGCCAATCCGGGCCTTCGAGCGATGCGCTCGAATTTGTCCGGTACGAGCGTGTCCAGACTGACGTTGATCTGATTGATGCCCGCCGCCTTCAGCCGGTCGATCTTCTTGCCCAACAACATGCCGTTAGTCGTCAAGGCGAAGCGGCGCAGGCCCTTAATCCGGCCGATGCGCTCAGTTAACTCTTCGACGTTTTTTCGAACGAGGGGCTCACCGCCTGTGAGGCGAATCTTGTCGACGCCATGGTGCACGAAGAGACGCGCGAGCCGCTCGATCTCTTCGAAGGTGAGAATCTGATCCTTCGGGCTGAGGTCGACCCCTTCCTCCGGCATGCAGTACGTGCAGCGGAGATTGCACCGCTCCGTAACCGAGATCCTAAGATACGTATGCTTACGACCGAAGGCATCGACGAACATGGGCAACGCAGGTGTCGCTGAAATGATGGCTGCGCGAGGTACGCGTAGTAAGCTTGGCTGACGGAAGTTCCAAAGACCGCGATTTATGCCGCGCCGACCCAAGCCTGCCGAGCGAAATTGTTGGCCCCTTCGTAACATGAGCCGATCGATTCCGCCCGCATCGCCTGAGGAGGGGTGCCCGTACGCTGCCTCGAATTCTCGCAATCATCGACGTCTACTGCCATGGCGCTCAAGTACTGCTCGCTTCTCGGTCTCTGCCTCTTCGTCGGACTGCCGACGGCGGACGCGCAGCTCCTTTTTACCAATTTCGGGGCCGACGTGGCCGTGTACCAGGACGAGATCCTGGTCGGCGAGCCGAACAGCCGCTACCGGCCCGGCATCGTATACGTGTTCACTCGGGACGGCGGAACGGAATGGACCGAGCACCGACAGCTCACGGCCTCCGACGCGTCCAATTACGACGGCTTCGGCAACGCGATCGCCGTTTCAGGGGACCGGCTCGTCGTCGGTGCGCCGCGCCAACAGGACGGGGGCGGGCGCGTTTACGTGTTCGAACGCGGGACGAACGAAGGATGGGTCGAATCGGCAAAAATCGGCGCTGCCGACACCGAACCCGACGACGAATTCGCCGGCGCCGTAGCAGTCGATGGTGACCTCGTCGTCGTCGGTGCTCCGGGTCGCGTTACGTTTGGTCCCCCGGGCCACCCCGACCGGTCGGGGTCGGTTTACGTTTTCAAGCGAGCCGGGAGCACGTGGACCCAGGCCGCGAAGTTGAGTGGGAGTGCCGCCACGGCGGCTTCTGCGTTCGGACACGAGGTCGCCGTCGCCGGCGGACGCGTGTTCGTGGGCGCACCGGGACAAAACGAACACGCCGGCGCCGTGTACGTTTTCGCCGAGGAAAACGGTGAGTGGACCGAGACGGCGATTCTGACTGCAGGCGAGAGCGAGACGGGCTCGGAATTCGGTGCCGCCATCGTCGCGACGTCGGAGAACGTCTTCGTCGGCGCCCCCGGACAAGGGAAGGCCGGCGAAGTCTTCGTATTCCACCGCAACGGTAACGCGGAGAGCTGGTCGCTCGAACGGCAGCTATATCCGTTCGACGGTCCGGACGTCGCAGGGTTCGGCACGTCGATAGCCCTCGGACCCGGCGGTGCGGTGTGGATCGGAGCCCCCATGGTAGATCAAGTCCGAGGCACCGTATACGTCTTCAAGCGCGATCCGCAAACCGGTTCGTATCTCAGTGCTTCTCGCCTCGGCGTCGACGATCCGGAACCCATGGATTTCTACGCCGGGTCCGTTGCCATCGGTAACGACCTCGCGGTCGTCGGCCTCCTCGGCGACGACGGGATGACGGGTACGGCCGCCATTTTTGAAGGCGACGCGTCGAGCGATTGGTCGATGACGGGACTGGTCCGAAGCGCACCCGTTAGTCTACCTACGATCGTCGGATCACAGCGTGATTGCGTCGACGGCCAGGCCGAGGTTTTCGGCTGCAGTAAGGTCGACCTGTTGGCGTTTCTTCCAGTTGAGGCGATCGGTGGTGAACGTGGAATCTGGGTGAACGACCTCTGGGGATGGACCGATCCCCAAACGGAGAGGGAGTACGTGCTGATCGGTCGAACGAACGGCACTTCGTTCGTCGACGTCAGCGACCCCTCCAATCCGATCTATCTCGGTGATTTGCCGAAAACCGAGGGCTCTCAGAACGCCATCTGGCGCGACATAAAGGTGTACGCGGACCATGCATTCATCGTCGCCGACAACGCGGGCCGCCACGGCGTTCAGATCTTCGATCTCACGCAGCTGCGAGACGCCACGGACGCTCCGATCATTTTCAAAGAAACCGCTCGTTACGACGGCATCCACAGCGCCCACAACATCGTGATTAACGAAGACAGCGGTTTCGCATATTCGGTGGGCAACAGCGGCGGCGGGGAGACCTGTGGTGGCGGGCTCCACATGATCAACATCCAGGAGCCGACCAATCCCGTTTTTGCCGGGTGCTTCGCACACGTTGGTACGGGCTCGCAAGGTACCGGGTACACGCACGACGCGCAGTGCGTCACGTACGACGGCCCGGACGAAGCGTATCGGGGTCGGGAAATCTGCCTCAGCGCGAACGAGACGGCGCTCAGCATCGGCGACGTGACCGACAAGGACAACGTCGCATACGTCTCAACGAGTACCTATCCAAACTCAGCTTACGTGCACCAGGGATGGCTCACTGAGGATCATCGCTACTTCTATATCAACGACGAGGGAGACGAGGTGTCCGGAATCGTCGATCAGACCCGCACGCTCATTTGGGACGTCACCGACCTCGACGATCCCCAGCTCGCCAAGGAATACACCTGGGGCGAACGGTCCTCCGACCACAATCTATACGTACGCGGCAACCTGATGTACCAGTCCAATTACGTGGCTGGACTTCGCATTCACGACATTTCCGATCCGGTAAATCCAAGAGAGGTCGCCTTCTTCGACACCGTACCGTCGGGAGACAATGGTCCGGGATTCGCCGGGAGCTGGAGCAACTATCCGTTCTTCGAGTCCGGGGTCGTCGCCGTCTCGAGCATGGGAGAAGGATTGTTCTTGCTGAAAAAGCAGAGTGACGTGGGATTGTGAGCCCGCTTCCGATTACTGCGCACCCGTTCCGGTCGTCGTGAACCTCCAATCACCGCGAGCCCCTTCCCGATCATAGTGACCCCTTCCAATCACCTTAACCGCTGCACGGATCGCGGGAGCCCTCGACGGAATCGAGCCCGGTCGTGCCGCGTCGGACGACGTTTTACGGAGCCGATGAACTGATCGTGCGAGAGCCTACGGGTAACGTCGTGAGCTTCGCCCAGTTTACCGGTTCGTGACGGCCGATGGCGGGTCGTCACGGACCGCGGAAGAAGATTTTGGCTGGAGAAACTTCCCTCGTCCGCGAGGTTTAACCCTTATCCGAAGGGGAGTAGCACCTGCTCATAGCAGGGGCGGGCATCGTCAATACGCTCGGAAGAGCCGGTGTCCGTGTAGAAACGCGAGACCTTCACTGCCTTCACTGGCGGTGGAGGTCTTTTTTGTTGGAGATCCCTTTAGCGTCGCAGTCGTCCGGCCGAACGGACGCCGGCGGGACGTACATAAATCCTAACCGTCATGCACGACATCTGGCTCTGGATCGGGTTCAACCTGTTCGTACTTGCGATGTTGGCCCTGGACCTCGGCGTCTTCCACCGGGACGCACACAAGGTTTCCGTGAAGGAAGCCGCCATCTGGAGTACGGTGTGGGTCAGTCTTGCGCTCCTATTCAACTACGGCATTTACCACTTCATGGGGCCCGGCGCCGGTCTTGAATTCCTGACCGGTTACCTGATCGAGAAGGCACTCTCTGTCGATAACATTTTCGTATTCGTCCTCATCTTTTCCTACTTCCGCGTACCACCTAAGTATCAACATCGCGTCCTGTTCTGGGGGATTCTCGGTGCACTGCTCATGCGTGGCGCGATGATCGGAGCGGGCGCCTACCTGATCGCGAATTTTCACTGGGTGATTTACGTATTCGGTGGATTTCTGGTGTACACGGGCATCCGGATGGCTACAAAGAAAGAACGTGACATCGAGCCGGACGCCAACCCTATTCTGCGCTTGATTCGGCGATTCGTACCGGTCGCCCCGCAGTACGACGGCCAGAAATTTTTTACCCGGATTGAAAGCAGGAACGGAAGAACGCGCCGTGCGGCGACGCCACTGTTCGTCGTCCTCGTGCTGGTCGAAACAACCGATCTCATTTTTGCCGTCGACTCCATCCCGGCCATCTTCGCGGTGACGCAGGATCCGTTCCTGGTCTACACGTCCAACGTATTCGCCATCCTCGGACTGCGTGCCCTCTACTTCCTTCTCGCAGGAGTCATCGAGAAGTTTCACTATCTAAAGCTCGGACTTGCCGTCATCCTCATGTTCGTCGGTGTCAAGATGCTTTTGGTGGACGTAATTACCGTACCGACGGCCGTGTCGCTGGGCATCATCGCGCTCGTGCTGGCCACGTCGATCGGCCTGTCGCTTCTCTTTCCGAAGGCCGTGGAAGAAAATCGGCCGGTGGACCATCTTCCCCTTGAACCCGTCCTGCCGGACTTGCGCCTACCGGCGCTCGAGATCGACGAGGACGAGCCGCATACGACGAAGAATTGAGGTGTTTCGTCGCTGGGAGTAGAACAGGTGCACGGCCAGCGAGGGACTCGCCGAATGGCGTTGACTTTTCTTCACCTTATCTTATCATTAATGTCTTGGCCGCCCGGTAGGCTTCCTCGCCCATCCCGGCGTCCGGCACGATTATGAAACGAGTTCTCGGCTTGCTTTTCTACCGGCCCCAGTTACGGGGCGCATTCTCTTGGAGGGCATCATGGAGCACCGTATGGTTCGCGCCGCCCTGATTCAGGCCACCCTCTGCGAAGACGCAAACGCCCCGATCGAGCAGATCAAGAAGAGCATGATCGACAAGCATCTCAAGCTCATCGAGGAGGCCGCCGTGAAGGGGGCGCAAGTCGTGGCCCTGCAGGAACTCTTCTACGGCCCCTATTTCCCCGCCGAACAGGACGAAAAATGGTACGCACTTACCGAGCGCGTACCTGACGGCCCTACGACGAGGCTTCTTCAGGACGTTGCCCGAAAGTATGGGATCGTGATCGTCGCACCGGTTTATGAAGAAGACCTGACCGGAGTCTATTACAACACGGCGGGAGTGATCGACGCCGATGGCGAGTTCCTCGGCAAATTTCGCAAAATCCACATCCCCCACTGCAATCCGGGTTTCTGGGAGAAATTCTACTTCCGGCCCGGCAATCTGGGCTATCCCGTTTTCGACACGCGCTACGGAAAGATCGGGGTGTACATCTGCTATGACCGCCATTTTCCGGAAGGCTGGCGTGAGCTCGGTCTGAACGGCGCCGAGATCGTATTCAACCCGTCCGCGACCGTGGCCGGATTGAGCGAATATCTTTGGAAGCTCGAGCAACCCTCCGCCGCGTGCGCGAACATGTTTTACGTCGGTGCCATCAATCGACCCGGCAACGAAGCGCCGTGGAATATCGGCGAGTTCTACGGCACGTCCTACTTCGTCAATCCCCGCGGACAGGTCATGACCGAAGGCCCGCGCGCCGAAGATTCCGTCGTCGTCGCCGATCTCGACCTCGACCTCATCCGCGAGGTACGCAACGTCTGGCAGTTCTATCGAGATCGCCGGCCGGAAACATACGCGGCCACCGTCCGGCTGTGATCCTGCGAGGGATTCCCCATGCCTTCAGCGGAATTAGCGGCGTCTCGCCTATATAACGAAGACCTGGCCCCGGTGCCGTTTGGGAAACGCTCGTGGGGCATGTGGCATATCGCCGCTCTCTGGGTGGGGATGTCCGTCTGCATTCCGACCTATACGCTTGCGAGCGGACTGATCTCGCAGGGAATGAGTTGGAGCCAGGCCCTCCTCACAATTTTCATCGGCAATCTCGTGGTATTGGTGCCGATGATCTTGAATGCCCACGCAGGCACAAAGTACGGCATTCCCTTCCCTGTCTTTCTGAGGGCATCGTTCGGCACACTGGGGGCCAACGTACCGGCCATGATGCGGGCCCTCGTGGCATGTGGATGGTTCGGCATTCAAACCTGGATCGGCGGCGCGGCCATCTATACCCTCCATTCCGTCCTCTTCGGATTCTCGGCGGCCGGACCGGAAGACCTGCTTCCGGCGCTCGGCCTCTCGTGGGGACAGCTCGCATGTTTTCTTCTCTTCTGGGGCGTCAACATCGCCGTCATCCTGGCCGGCATCAATACGATCAAGTGGCTCGAGACGCTGGCGGCGCCTTTCCTGCTGGCGATCGGGCTCGGCCTGCTCGCGTGGGGCGTCTCGGAGGGGGGCGGATTCGCGGCCGTGCTGTCCGAGGCGACCGTGAGACAGGTACGGGGGGGATTGCCCGACGGATTCAACTTTTGGGCGGCTTTCTGGCCCAGCCTCACCGCCGTGGTGGGCTTCTGGGCCACGCTCTCGCTCAACATCCCGGACTTCACTCGATACGCGAAGAGTCAGAAGGATCAGATGGCGGGCCAGCTCATCGGCCTCCCGGCCACGATGACCCTGTTTTCGTTCATCGGCATCGCCGTCACGAGCGCCACGGTCCTGATTTTTGGCGAGGCCATCTGGGATCCCGTGATCCTTCTCGGTCGCTTCTCCAATGCCCTGGTCGTCGGATTCGCGTTGTTTGCCCTGACGATCGCGACCCTCTCGACCAACATCGCCGCCAACGTCGTCTCACCGGCGAACGATTTTTCGAACCTCTGGCCGCGCGTCATCAGCTTCAGGCGGGGCGGCATCATCACGGGAATCGTCGGCATTCTCATATTCCCCTGGCGCCTCTACTCCGATTTGTCGAATTACATCTTTACTTGGCTGATCGGCTACAGCGCTCTGCTCGGATCGATCGCCGGCGTAATGCTCGTCGACTACTACGTACTGCGCCGGCGGTGCCTGTTGGTCAACGAACTGTATCGTGAAAACGGTCGCTATGCCTACGGCGGGAGCGGCTTTAATTGGCGCGCCCTCGTGGCCGTCTTCGTCGGCATTCTTCCGAACGTGCCCGGCTTTCTCGCGCAGGCCTCGAATGGCGCAATTGTGGTGCCGGCCATCTTCTCCGAGCTTTATACGTATGCGTGGTTCGTGAGTCTGCTACTCGCCGGCGCAGTCCACGCGGCCCTTAGTCGCGCGTTCCCCGTAAAAGAACCCGAGCCCTTCACACCGGCGCCTGCCGCCCGCGTCGCCGCCTGACAATCCTCATCACTCCATCCTCTTGCACCCATGCCCATCGTAACGAGGACGCCCCAAATGCCGCCCTGTACGCACGAGCCCCGCACGTACGACGGTCCGACCCGGGACGACGTGCTTGCTCTACGCCGGAAACACTACAATCCGGCGGCCTTCACCTACTACGAAGAGCCGCTCATGATCGTCGAAGGGTTCATGCAGTACCTCTATGACGAAACCGGACGGCGGTATCTCGATCTTATCGGCGGCATCGTGACGGTCTCCTGCGGGCACTGCCACCCGAAAATCGTTCAGCGATTGCGGGATCAGGTCGCCACGCTCCAGCACACGACGACGATCTATCTGAATCCGCTTCACGCAGAACTGGCACGCCGTCTTGCCGAGAAGATGCCCCCCGGACTCGACGTCACGTATTTCGTCAACAGCGGCAGTGAAGCGAATGAGCTGGCGATCAACATGGCGCGCGTCTACACCGGCCATACTGACGTGATCGCGTTGCGCAACGCGTATCACGGCGCGTCCTCGACGTCGCTTGGTCTGACCTCGCACCATACCTGGAAGTACCCGGTGCCGGCGGGTCACCGCATCCACCACGCCGTGTGCCCTGATCCTTACCGCAGCCCGTTCGACGGAACGCCGGATGAGATCGCACGCAAGAGTGCGGAGGACGTCCGCGACATCATCCGCTTTTCGACGCCGGGAAACGTTGCGGCATTCATCGCCGAACCGATTCAGGGTGTCGGCGGCGTGACATACGGCGCTCCCAATTACCTGGGCCTTGCCTTCGACATCGTCCGCGAGCACGGGGGACTCTGCATCGCCGACGAAGTTCAGACGGGCTTCGGAAGGACGGGCGAGCGCTTCTGGGGCTTCGAGAACTCGGGCGTCGTGCCGGACGTTGTAACTATGGCCAAGGGATTCGGTAACGGAGCGCCGCTCGCCGCGGTCACCACGACCCAAGAAATCGCCGAGGCACTGACGAAGCGGCTCCACTTCAACACGTTTGGCGGCAACCCGGTGAGCATGGCGGCGGGTCTCGGGGTGCTCGACGTCATCGAGGAAGACCAACTGCAAGAGAATGCGCGCGTGGTCGGATCGCACTTCAAACGCGGACTCGAGAAGTTGAGAGACCGGCACCGGCTGATCGGCGACGTTCGCGGCCTGGGCCTGATGCTTGGCGTCGAGCTGGTCACCGATCGCGCGAATAAAACGCCGGCCACGGCCGCGACGGCGGGCGTCGTCGAGCATGCGAAGCGTGAGGGCGTACTGCTCGGTAAAGGCGGACTCGCGGGCAACGTCTTGAGGATCAAGCCGCCGATGTGCGTCACGAAGGAAGACGTTGACTTTGCGCTGGCCGTCCTCGACCACTCGCTCACGGAAGCGGCCCGGGCATCGAACGGACGATAGTTTTTAGGAGGATTGGCCATGGCCTTCGACACCATCATAAGCGGCGGCCGCGTCGTGACGCCGGACGGCGTCCTCGACGCCGACGTCGGCATCCGTGGCGAAAAAATAGCCGCCGTCGAGCCCTCGCTGGACGACCCCAACGCCAGGCGCATCGACGCTTCCGACCATTACGTCTTACCGGGCGTGTTGGACGTGCACGTCCACCTCGCCCTGCCGTTCTGCGGCACCGTGTCGTCCGATGATTACCGGAGCGGCACCCGAGCCGCCGCCCGCGGTGGGGTCACGACGCTCATCGACTTCGCGATCCCTTACGCCGGCGAGTCGCTGAGCCAGGCGGTCGACAACTGGCATGAGAAGGCTGACGGCAAGGCGCTCATCGATTACACCTTTCACGTCTGCATCACTCGCTGGGACGAGCATCGCGACCAGATTGAAGGCATGGTCGACCGCGGCTTTTCGACGTTCAAGGAATTCATGATTTACGCCTCCGAAGGCTGGCAGAGCGATGATCGCGCTCTCTTCGGTACGCTCGAGAAGATGCGCGATTTGAATACGATGTTACTCGTACACGCCGAGTCGTCCACCGTGCTCGACGAGCTGATCGCGCGGCACCATACGCCGGAGCTCATGTCACGCTACGGCGCACGGCTGCATGCGATGACGCGGCCTAATTTTATCGAGGCCGAAGCCATCCAGCGCGCGATCACGTGGTCCGAGGCGACTGGCGGATCCCTCTACGTCGTGCACATGTCGACGGCCGAAGGCGCCGGCCTCGTTCGCGCCGCCCAGGCTCGGGGCGTGCCGGTCATGGCGGAAACCTGCGCCCAGTACCTGGTGCTCGACGACAGCGTGTTCGCTAAGGAAGACGGTCATCTCTACGCCTGTTGCCCTCAGATCAAGAAACCGCGCGACATCGCGCGCCTTTGGGAGGGGCTGCGAGATGGAGAGGTGTCCGTCGTCAGTACCGACACCTGTACCTTTACGCGCGAGCAGAAAGCCATGTGGGAAGGAGACTGGACGAAAATTCCCATGGGCCTTCCCGGGCTCGAGACCCTCCTGCCCCTCGTATATACCAGGGGCGTACTCGAGAGCCGGTTGTCCATCGAGGAGATGTGTCTCAAGCTCTCGACGAACCCTGCGAAGATCATGGGGCTGTACCCCCAAAAAGGCGTAATTGCCGTCGGCTCCGACGCGGACGTCGCCGTTATCCATCCGGAAAAGCGGATGACCGTCGACCCTGCCGCCATGGAAACAAACGCCGATTGGTCGCCCTACGACGGCTGGGAGCTCGCCGGTTCCGCAAGGACGACACTGTCGCGCGGCGACATAATCGTTGACGACTACAAAGTCGTCGGCCGCGAAGGCCGCGGAAGGTGGCTGTCGCGCCGATCCGCCGGTGTTGCGACCCGCGAGGCCGCTTAGGCGGCGACGCTCGCCCTGCGCCGCTTCAACTTTCAGAAAAATTCAGGAGGATATGATGGCTACGACAACTCTATCACACGCAACACTCGGTAACGTCGTAGGCGGCCGCCAGATCGAGAACGGATCCACCCGCATGATCGACGTCACGGCACCCGCGACCGGTGAGATCATCGGCCGCGTCCCGTGCTCAACGGCGCGTGAGCTCGACGTCGCCGTCGAGGCCGCATCGAAAGTGCAGCGCGAGTGGGCCGAGCTGCCGCTCAAGGACCGCGTGCAGGTTTTCTACAAGATGAAAGCGCTCATCGAGGATGAACTCGACGACATCGCCGAGCTCATCACGCGCGAGAACGGGAAAACGCCGTCAGAATCGCGCGGCGAGATCCTGCGAGCGATCGAATGCCTCGAGTATGCGGCCAGTCTGCCGCAGACTGGCACGGGCCGCGTCCTCGAAGTCAGCCGCGGCGTCGAATGCCGGTCGGTTAACGCCCCCCTCGGCGTCGTCGCCGGGATCACACCGTTCAACTTTCCCTTCATGGTGCCGCTGTGGATGATTCCACTGGCAATCGGCTGCGGAAACGCCTTCATCCTGAAGCCGTCCGAGCAGACCCCGTTCAGCGCCATGGAGATCGCGCGCCTGCTTGAGGATTCCGGCCTTCCGCCGGGTGTTTTTTCAATCATGCACGGAGATCGGGAGATTGTCGAGGCCATCTGCGATCACCCCTCGATCGCAGCAGTCGGATTCGTCGGCTCGACGCGCGTTGCCAGAGCCGTGTACGAGCGCGGCGCCAGGGCCGGCAAACGCGTCCGAGCCATGGGCGGCGCCAAGAATCACCTCGTCGTCATGCCGGATGCCGATCCCGAGATGACCGCGGCAAACGTCGTGACATCGGTGACGGGATGTGCGGGCCAGCGCTGCATGGCGGCCAGCGTGCTGATTGCCGTCGGCGAAGCCGACCCCATCCTCAACCGGATTCGCGAGAAAATGGCGTCTCTGAGCGCAGGACGCGACATCGGCGCCATCATCAGCGATGGCGCCTACGAACGGATCGTCGGCTATCTCGATCGCGCCGAAGGCAACGGCGCCGTCCTGGCGCTCGACGGCCGACACGCCGTCGCAGAGGACGCACCTTCAGGTGGGCGATATCTTGGCGCCAGCATCATCGACCATGCCTCGCCCGACCACGAGGCATCCTGCGACGAGATCTTCGGTCCGACGCTCACGATCATACGTTGTGACACGCTCGACGAAGCAATCGACATCGAAAATTCGAACCCTTACGGCAATGCCGCCGCCATCTATACCTCCAACGGCGGCACCGCCCAGTACTTCGCCGACCACGCCGGCGCCGGGATGATCGGCATCAACATCGGCGTACCCGTGCCACGCGAACCGTTCGCTTTCGGAGGCTGGAACGAAAGCAGCTTTGGCGGAGGCGACATCACGGGCGATACGGCCGTGGCCTTCTGGACGAAGCAAAAGAAGATCACGACGAAGTGGTCCGATCGGCACCGATCCAATTGGATGAGCTAAGACCTCGAAGATGGTAGAAAAAACTCGACTCACCGCCGATCAGCTGGAGGAGAATTTCGCGGACCTCCATCCTCTCTTCACGCGGGATGAAGCCGTGTTCGAGGCGTCGCGGTGTCTCTACTGTTATGATGCACCATGCACGCGGGCGTGTCCGACGCACATCGACGTGCCCGGCTTCATCCGCCAGATCCTCCACGATAATCCGGAAGGTGCGGCCGAAACTATCTTTGATGAGAACGTCTTCGGTGGTTCTTGCGCCCGGGCGTGCCCGACGGAGGTGCTGTGCGAAGGCGCTTGCGTCGACCGCAGCCTGCTGAAGGACCCCGTTCAGATTGGCCGCCTGCAGCGGTATGCGACCGACCACGCGATGGAACATGACCTCCGATTCTTTACGCCGGCGCCCGACACCGGAAAGCGCGTCGCAGTCGTCGGGTCCGGCCCCGCCGGGCTGAGCTGTGCGACGATGCTGCGGCGGCAGGGGCACCAGGTCAAGGTTTTTGAAGCACGAGAGGTCCCGGGCGGACTCAACACGCTTGGCATCGCGGCCTACAAGATCAGCACCGCGTTCGCGCTGCAGGAGCTTGAGCAGATCCTCGACCTCGGAATCGACCTTCAGCTCTCCTCTCCGGTCGATGCGGAACGCCTCGTGGAATTGCACCGCGACTTCGACGCAGTCTTTGTCGGCGTCGGCCTCGGCTCCACAGCCGCTCTGAATATCCCCGGGGAGGACCTCGACGGCGTGTGGGAAGCTCTCGATTTCATCTTTCAGACGCACACCGGACCGCTTTCCGAATGCCAGGTCGGGCAGCGCGTTGTCGTGATCGGAGCGGGCAACACCGCCATCGACGTCGCCACGGAGGCAGTCCGACTGGGCGCAGAGGAGACGACGATTGTTTATCGACGCACTGCCGAAGAAATGACGGCCTTCACGTACGAATACGAGCTCGCAAAATCCGATGCCGTGAGGTTTCTGTGGCAGCTTCAGCCGGTTGCGTTTCACGGCACTGGGGGCCGCCTGACGGGCATCGAACTGCAGCGTGTGAACCCCTCGAGCAATAACGGAGATCAAACCGAATTCGTGGCCGACGGGAGCGCTCCCTTGATCCTCCCCTGCGACATGGCGGTGAAAGCCCTGGGCCAGAATCCGCTCGAGAATCTACTTGCCCGCGTCGGCGGCGCCCCGCTGGACGCCGGGCGCCTACCCATCGATCGAACGAGCGGTGCGACGTCCATTCCGGGCATCTTCGCCGGCGGCGATTGCGTCACCAAGGGGGCGGAGATCGTCGACGCCGTGCAGGAAGGCAAGGTTGCGGCTGAGGGCATCCATCGCTATCTGGCGCACGCGCGGGGCGAACGCGACGTCATCTTTCAGAAAAGGCCATGATCAAACCCGACCTGACCGCCAACGTCGGCGGCATTATTTCACCCAATCCCTTCTGGCTCGCATCCGGGCCTCCGACGAATTCCGCCTACCAGGTTCGCCGGGCCTTCGAGGCCGGCTGGGGAGGCGTCGTATGGAAGACCCTCAGCCAGCAGCCGATCGTCAACGTGTCATCGCGCTACGGTGCGGTCGACTACGACGGCCGCAAACTGATGGGTTTCAACAACATCGAGTTGATCACAGACCGCACCCTCGACGAAAACCTCCGCGAGATCCGTGAGGTAAAGCGCGACTTCCCGGATCACGCCCTCGTCGTCTCGCTTATGGCCGAGACGAGTCGCGAGGCCTGGCACGACCTGGTCGAACGAACCGAAGACAGCGGCTGCGACGGTCTAGAGCTCAACTTCGGATGCCCCCATGGAATGAGCGAACGCGGCATGGGATCGGCCGTGGGACAGGTGCCCGAGTACACGGAGCAGGTCACGAGCTGGGTCAAAGAGGTCGCGCGGACGCCGGTACTCGTCAAACTCACCCCCAACGTCACCGACGTCCGCCATATCGGTCGCGCCGCCCGCCTGGGTGGGGCCGACGGGATCTCCCTGATCAACACGATCAATTCCATCATGGGAATCGATCTCGACACGCTGTATCCCAAGCCACACGTCGACGGCCGCGGGTCACACGGCGGCTATTGCGGACCGGCCGTCAAGCCGATCGCCCTCAACATGGTCCAGCAGATCGCCTCAGACGACGCCATCACGCTGCCAGTATCCGGCATCGGCGGGATCCAGGCCTGGCAGGACGCCGTCGAATTCCTGCTCCTCGGCGCCGGCAACGTACAAGTCTGCACGGCCGCAATGCACTACGGATTCCGAATTGTGGAGCAGCTCGAGTCTGGCATGATCGGATGGATGCGCAAAAAGGGCTTCCGTCACCTTTCCGATTTCGTGGGTGACAGCATGCCGTTGATCGGAGACTGGGCGGATCTCGACCTGGGCTATAAGGTCGTGGCCGAGATCGATCAGGACACGTGCATCCACTGCGGGCTCTGCTTCATCGCCTGCGAGGACGGCGCCCACCAGTCCATCGAGCTCTCTGAAGTGAGCGACGAGGTATTCGCTGAGCACGTCCGCTCGAACGGTGCCTCGGAGGAGATCCGATACAGCGGCGGAGTACGAACCATTCCGGGGGCGGGCGGCGGGTACGTGAACGTCTTCGAAGTCAATGACGAGACGTGCGTGGGCTGCAACCTCTGCTCGCTCGTCTGCCCTGTCAGCAACTGCATCACGATGGTGGAGCGGGAATCTGCGATCCCGCACGTGACATGGCGTGAGTATCAGGATCGGCTCGCGCTCGGGCAGATGGCGCCCATTCAACCGCCGCGGCACGTGTGAAGACCCTGGGTGTGATCATTGCTAACGCAGCGCCCGAGGTGCGGCTTCCATAGTCGACGAGGAGTCTTCCGCACGGCGTTCGAGCCGTTCGAGCCTGGCCGTCATGTCGTCGATGACGGCCTCACGTGCATCGAGCTGGTTCTGCTGTACCTTCACGGCCTCGATCAGAACGGATACGAGCCGGCCGTAGTCCACTGAGATCGCGTCGCGACCGTTCTCCTCGAAAGTCACGATCTCCGGGATGACTGCCCCTACCTCCTCGGCGATCAGGCCGATGTCCGCGCGACCGTCCTCCGTCCATTCGAACGAAACGCCGCGAAGCCGTTTCACGAGGTCGACCGCGTCGTCAAGAGGTTGAATGTTCGACTTCCATCGCCTTGAACTCTGACTCTGGATCGTTGGACCGACGTAGTCGATCGCAATCGTGTTGCCGT
>CAZMXY010000016.1:0-40737 GCA_964570345.1 uncultured Rhodothermales bacterium
AAAATCCGTTGGAAGAATCCGCTCGCCCGACGCGGAGCGACGAGCCCGGGTCGCCCGACAAAGAAACAACCGTGCTCGTCGTGGACGACCATCCGGAGACGCGTCGCTACCTGGCCTATGCCCTCAGCAAGTACCACAACGTGGTCGAGGCGACCAACGGCGTCGAAGCGCTCGAGGCCGTCCGGAACTTCGCGCCCGATCTCGTTCTTAGCGACGTCATGATGCCCGTCATGGACGGCAACGAGATGTGTCGCTTGATCAAGTCCGACGACAAATTGAGTCATACGCCGGTCTTCCTCGTCACGGCGAATGCGGTCTCGGACCTCAGGAAGGAAGGACTTGAATCGGGTGCGGACGACTATTTCGTGAAGCCTTTCGATCTCGACGAAGCCATCCTGCGAATCAACAACGAAATCAGGACGCGAAGCGAGCTTCGACGCCGCTATCGGCGTGAAGTCGTCATGCGGCCCAGCGACATCACCGTTACGTCGGCCGACGAGGCCTTTCTCAACAGGGCGCGCGAAACGGTCGAGGAACACATGGACGACGGCTTGTTCGGCGTCCAGGAGCTGGCCTCCGAGCTCGGTCTGAGTCCGCGTCAGCTTCAGCGACGCCTGCGTGAGACGATCGACCAATCGCCCGTCGTATTCATCCGCACGCTTCGACTTCAACGAGCCGCACAGCTCCTGGAGGCGGAATTCGGCAACGTCTCTGAAGTGGCCTATTCCGTCGGTTTTACCAGTCTCTCATATTTCGCCAAATGCTTCCGCGAGCAGTTTGGCTCGTCACCGTCGGAATACAAGTCGAAGCAAGCGGCGTAGGGGGCGAACACACCAATCCAAGGACGCGATCCGGACGTTCGTTCCTTCCGGATACCATACCGAGCGCACGATCGAAAGCCCCGGGGGAGATACCCTCGGGGCTATTTTTATCGACGTCATCGACGCGGGCTCTGCCCATCGAACGGCGGTGTAGTGGAGCCGCTGCGCCAAAACGCGATTTTCCGGTTACAGAAACAACTATTTCTCCGTGGAATCTATACATACGTTGCCATGAGGCCGAACCCATTTTCCACCCTCACTTACTCGCAGCTACAGGCACGTGAAAACCGATCCCACAGGAGAATTGGTCGTCGAATCCGGCACACCCGCGTCGGTGGCGGCCGAGCCGGCGAGGGCCCCTTCCGACGTCTCGCCCGATGCGCCAGAGTCCAGACTCCGGCAGCTGAGCGCCGACTTCCGCCGAGTTCGATCTTTTACTTCACGTCTCACTGAACCGCTCACCACGGAGGATTTCGTCGTGCAGACGATGGAAGATGTGAGTCCGACGAAGTGGCACCTCGCTCACACGAGCTGGTTCTTCGAAGTATTCCTCCTTCAGCAATTCAAATCGGACTACCGGCTGTATCATCCGGATTTTCCCTTCCTGTTCAACTCTTATTACGTCCAGGCGGGGGAGCGGCACTGCCGAGACCGGCGCGGCTACATATCGCGCCCGACCGTCGAAGAAATCTTCGAGTACAGGGCTCACGTCGACGAACAGGTGCACGAGCTCGTCGACGGCGTTGCCGAGCGGGGCGCGTCCGGAATCGCCGACGTCCTCGAAATCGGCATCCATCACGAGCAGCAGCATCAGGAACTCATGTTGACGGACGTAAAACACGTGCTGTCCGTAAATCCGATGAGGCCGGTATACCGGGACGTGCCCGGGCCGTCCGACACGGCCGATCGAGGGCTGCTTTCGCCCCTCGAATGGACGCATTTTCCCGAAGGCCTCTGTGAAATCGGCCATGACGGCGACGGCTTCTGCTATGACAACGAGACGCCGCGGCACCGGCATTTCGTCCACGAATTTCTATTGGCAAATCGGCTCGTAACGAACGCCGAGTACCTCGAATTCATGAGGGACGGCGGATACGAGCGACCCGAACTATGGCTTTCGGACGGATGGGCGACCGTGCAGGAGAACCAATGGACGGAGCCGTTTTACTGGGAGTCGCGCAATGGTGGCTGGTGGACGTTTACGCTGAGCGGCATGCGTGAAGTAGTCGAGCACGAACCCGTGTGCCATTTGAGCTACTTCGAGGCAGACGCCTTCGCCCGGTGGGCGGACGCTCGCTTGCCGACCGAGCACGAATGGGAGCGAGCGGCGCAAACCGTGTCGATCGAAGGCAACTTCGTCGAATCAGGTCGAGCGCATCCCGCGCCGGCGAGCGCAAAGCCGGGTGCGAATGGGTCGACCCGGCTTCGTCAGATGTACGGAGACGTCTGGGAGTGGACGCGCAGCCAGTACTCGCCGTATCCCGGATACAAACCGCTACCGGGCGCTCTTGGGGAGTACAACGGCAAGTTCATGTGCAATCAGTTCGTCCTACGCGGGGGCTCCTGCGCTACGTCCCGAACCCACATTCGGCCGACGTATCGAAACTTCTTCGCGCCGGCTTCCACGTGGCAGTTTACCGGACTCCGCCTCGCACAGGACGTATGAACATATGATTCCAGCATCGCGGGCCGAATTGCTGCAGCTGACCGATCTCGAACCGCAAACCGACACGTTCAGACAGGAGGCGCTCAGCGGACTCAAATCGAATCCCAAGACAATACCGAGCAAGTTCTTCTACGACGCGCACGGCTCCGAGCTCTTCGAGGCCATCTGCGAACTCGATGAATATTACCTCACGCGAATGGAGCTCGCCATCATGGAGGAGCACGCGGCCGAGATGGCCGGGCGACTCGGTCCGAGATGCCTCGTAGTCGAATTCGGGAGCGGTAGCAGCGTGAAAACGCGCATCCTGCTCGAGCACTCAGACCGACCGGCCGGTTACGTCCCAATCGACATTTCTCGCGATCATCTCCTTGCCTCAGCTGCCGAGCTGCAGCGCGCGTTTCCGTCTCTTGAGATCTTGCCCGTCTGTGCCGACTATTCCGACGATCTTACGCTGCCCTGCCCCACCGGCCGCTTCGATCGAATCGTCGTTTATTTCCCGGGATCGACGATCGGCAACTTCCAACCCTCCGAAGCGCGGGAATTCCTCGAACGGATGGGCAAAGTGTCCGGTCAGGGCGGAGCCGTGTTGATCGGCATAGACCTCGAGAAGGACCCCCCGATTCTTGAAGCGGCCTACGACGATGCCGAGGGGATCACCGCCGACTTCAACAAGAATCTGCTTCGGAGAATGAATCGAGAGCTCGGCGCGAATTTCTGCCTGAATGCCTTCGAGCACGAAGCCGTCTACGACGAGTCGAAGGCACGCATCGAGATGTACCTCGTCAGCACACGAGATCAAGACGTGACGATCGGCGGAGAGGCGATTCACTTTCTGCGCGGCGAGCGCGTCTGCACGGAGTTGTCGCACAAATACTCGCTCGAGCGATTTGCGAGCCTGGCCGGTGCTTCCGGTTTGCGCGTCGAAAAAGCGTGGACGGATTCGCAGCGGTTCTTTAGCGTCCAGTATCTCACGACTCGCTCATGAAACATGCCTGGCATGACGTCCCGGCAGGTCCCGACGTACCGGACATCGTCAATACCGTCGTCGAAATCCCTCAGGGATGCAAGGTTAAGTACGAGCTCGACAAGGAATCGGGACTTCTGCGCGTCGATCGCGTGCTCTATTCCTCCGTCATGTATCCCGCCAACTACGGCTTTATTCCACGAACGTACGGCGAAGATGAGGATCCACTCGACGTGCTCGTGCTGATGCAGGAAGCGGTCGTGCCGCTGAGCGTGATGCGGTCTCGACCCATTGGTATGATGAACATGCTGGATCAAGGTCAGAAGGACGAAAAGATAGTCTGCGTCCACCTCGACGATCCCGCCTTCGCATCGTATTCCGACATCGGCCAACTGCCCGAGCACCGGCTGCGCGAGCTGCAACGCTTCTTTAAGGATTACAAAAAGCTCGAGGACAAGGAAGTCTTGGTCCAGGATTTTCTCGGACCCGAAGAAGCCAGACGAAGTGTCCGCGATGCGGTGCAGCGCTACCTCGACGTGATTGCGCCTGAGCTGCGCCAGAGCCGTTAAACGTGGCCGCACTCCGAGGCGAGCTCGGACGTTATTCCATCGAACAGGTCGTGACCCGCGTCGACCAGTTCGGCTCCAATAGACGAGGAGTCGGAGCCGTCATCGGCGGAGAAAGTCTGCACGCGCGTCTCGAGCATGTCGAGCGTAAAGTACGCCGCGGAGTTCACCGCGCACATCGTTCCGACGACGAACTCCTGGACGTTCGCTCCACAATAATTGATGGCGTCGGATCCGTCCATCCGCTCGACGTGGAAGAGCGTAACGTCGAGCGACTGTGCCGACTGCTCAACGGTCGTCAGTGTCGTACTGAGTTTTGTAATGCCGACGTCCAGAAGCAGGGTCGCGGCAAGGCGTCGCGCCTTTTCGCGGGGATGGTTCTGCGCGATGCGATCGACGAGGGCATCGAATAGGCGTTCTCGATCCGTTCTCGTCAGAAAGCGATTCCCCGGCTCGGCCCCTAAGTCCTCCAACGGGACGCTCACGAGTTCATCCACCTGTTCGAGCACGCCGAGCGTTTCCTCGAGACGAAGATAGGCTTTGGAATCCTTGTAACTGAATGCCTGAACTTTTTTCATCGTCGCGCAATCGAAATTACACGCCAGGTCGTCGGGACAGCCGGTTCCTTTCGAGGGCGTGTCTGCGTTCGAATCGACTTCGTTCGCCAGCTCCGATACGAGCATGACGTCGATCTTGTGATGCGACAGCAGAGCCGAAGCCAGTTCGACGCGAACCTCGATGTTCGAGGGCTTCATCTGATGCGCCTTCTGTAGGTACGCGACGGCATCGCTGGAACGTCCGTCTTGCATCGCTGCGCGGGCGTCCGCGACCAGCGTCTCCACGTCACTGCTCCCGCCTTCCTCATACAAACCGTCGAACACGTTGCAGGCCGCAAGGGAGACCGAAATCGCAACGACGCCGGCGAAGAGTGTGCTTGCTTTCATGATCAGGCTGGGATGTTTTCTGGAGTTACTTCATCGAATGAACGGGCGGAACGGCACGCCAGGACGCTACAGGCGCAGGGCGAGCTGCGCGCTGTGATTCCAACTCGGCAACTGGCCGGGGAATCGACCCTCCTCGACGCCGTAAAAAGCGTAATCAAGCGCGATGATACCGAGATCGACGCCGCCGCCCAGCGTGGTGTAGCCGGAGCTCAGTCCCGCACGTACGATCGCAACGCCAAGCTGAGCCTGGGCTCCGACGTGCAGGTGGGCAGGTGCGGCCTGTGAAATGCGCGGACTCGCATACCACAAGTAGTCAACCGTAACCCCCGTGTTTTTCAGCAGCCCGGGCAGCATGTACGCGGCCCCGAATCGGTAGGAGGGCGCGACGGCATATAGAACGTTGACCAATTCCTCTTCCTCGGCGATAAATTGAGAACCGGGTTCATCCTTCGTCCCCATGCTCCTGTCATACGTATAGTCAAAGCGGCCCCCGACGAGGTCATAGGCCGCGAAACCGGCGGTAAGGTCTCCAGGGAGAGGAACGAAATCCACGTCGTAGAGGAGGCCCACGTCGAATCCGACGGCGGAGCCCTTGAAGAGCAGCATCCGTTCGTTCGACCCGATCGCGTCGAGCGGCTTGTTCTTCATCGTCAGCCACCGTTGCGTCATCTTGGCCGAGATGCCCGCCGACAGGCCGTCGATCCCGACGGTGCGAAGGTCCAGCGAAGCCGAACCAATGAACATTAGGTCTCCGATCGCGGCGAAATCGACGAGTGGAATACCTGCGCCCGCGTCTTCGAAACGGTAGTTGAGCGTGCTGTGCCCAAATGCACCCGCCCCGACTGCGACGTCTCCGATGGTAGCAATCACGGACGGAAGAAGGACGTCGCCACTGACGGTCGTCTGGCGCCGCCCAAGGGCGAGTGCCGTATCGTACAACTCTCTTACCTCGCCGCTATTCGTCGAATCCAGTCCTTCGTTGATGGCCGGCTGAAGCTCGTCCTCGAAAAAGGCGAGCTGGTCGAAGAGATTGCCGGATAGCGCCCCACGGATTCCCAGAATCGTGAATCGGGGTCGCGCACTCGCTACACGCGACAGATGCGCCGGGTTGTAGAAGAATATCGTCTCCCTGCTGGAGAAGGCGACACCGGCGTCACCCATGGCCAGAGCCTGGGGAGACGGTATGAAGGCTCGAGACGTTTGCGAAGAGCTTTGAGCATTGGCGTCGATCTGCGCATAACAAACCATCAGAAAGACGACGAGGACGACGCGGCCTGCGTTAATTCGGCACCGCACGAAGGGATTTGTCATGGTTCGAGAGACTGTGCGTCTAAGGTTAGGACGTGCTGACGCCCTGTCCAATGCGGCTCGGACAAGCCGGCTCGCGATGGCAGGTCAGGCCGAAACGACCTGAAATCGGTCTTGAATCTTCTTTGGTATCGTCGAAATGGCCTTCGCCTTAAAGTGGCGGGCTGATTCTTCTGCCGCGGCTTGAACGACCTCTACTGCGATACGACAGGTTTCTAATGCAGTACGACTGTTCATGCCTACTTGCTTGAAAGCGGGTGCGTCCTCCAGTGAAGCCGTTACGCAATCCCGTTCGCGGCACAAACGACCCTCGCGGCGATATCAATACGTGCCGCCGGCGCCGACTCGGCCGTCTGCGTGACGTATGGATGCCTTTGGTAAGAGCAAATTTTTTACCTATGCCGAATAGACTGGCCCACGAGCAAAGCCCGTACCTGCTCCAGCACAGAGACAATCCCGTCGATTGGTTTCCGTGGTCGGACGATGCCTTTCGCCGAGCGACTGAAGAGGAAAAGCCCATTTTCCTGTCCATCGGATACTCGACGTGTCATTGGTGCCACGTCATGGAGCACGAGTCGTTCGAAGACGAAGAGGTCGCCCGGCTCATGAACGAGTCGTTCGTTTCGATCAAAGTCGACCGTGAAGAGCGCCCCGACATCGATGGCGTCTATATGACGGTGTGCCAGATGATGACGGGGCAGGGCGGCTGGCCGCTGACGATCCTCATGACACCGGACAAACGCCCTTTCCACGCCGCAACCTACATTCCGAGAGAGAGTCGATTCGGCCGGATCGGGATGATCGAACTCGTGCCGCGCATCAAGGAAGTATGGGAAACACGGCGCGACGAAGTGCTGGAAACCGCCGGACGGGTGACCGAGGCCCTAAAGCGATCAGCGGGACGGTCGTCGGCCGGTTCCGACCCAACCGAAGCGCTGCTTCACGACGCCTACGGGGAGCTGCAGGAGCGTTTCGACGACAAGTTTGGGGGATTCGGCCGGGAGCCGAAGTTTCCTAATCCGCACAATCTATCGTTCTTGCTTCGCTACTGGCACCGAACCAACGATCAGCGCGCGCTCGACATGGTCGTGACGACGTTGGATCACCTCCAGCTCGGCGGAATTTTTGATCAGGTTGGCTTCGGTTTTCATCGATATTCGACCGATCGCGTCTGGCGGTTGCCGCATTTCGAGAAGATGCTCTACGACCAGGCACTTCTGGCCGTGGCCTATACGGAGGCGTTTCAGGCCACGTCCAGAGCGGACTATCGTCGATCGGCGGAACGGATCTTTGAGTACGTGCTTCGGGACCTACGGTCGCCGGAGGGCGGATTCTATTCCGCGGAGGACGCCGACAGTGAGGGGCGCGAAGGTAAGTTCTATGTCTGGACTACCGACGAGATACGCGAGGCGCTCGGCGCCGACGAGGCGCGGTTCGTTGTCGACGCGTTCGGGCTCACGGAACAAGGTAATTTCGAAGATGAAGCCACGCGAGAACGCACCGGCGAGAACGTCCTCTTTCTCGAGAAGTCGCTTGATGCGATGGCGCGAGACCAGGGTGAAGAGGTGGAACGACTCCGTCAGCGCGTCGAGAGCGCACGACGAAAACTGTTCGCCCGTCGAGAGCGGCGGGTTCGTCCGAGTCTCGATGACAAGATCCTCACCGACTGGAACGGACTGATGATTGCGGCTCTCTCGAGAGCGGCCTCGGCATTCGATGAGCCTTCATTCGCTCGTGCCGCACGCGAGGCGGCCACATTCATCCTTGACAAGATGCGCGAGCCGGATTCGGGCCGACTCCTTCACCGCTATAGGAACGGGGACGCTGCTATTGCCGCACATCTAGACGACTACGCTTATCTGATATGGGGATTACTCGAGCTCTATGAAGCGGAGTTCCACCCCGAGACGTTGTCTGCCGCGCTCGAGCTAAACGTCCACCTCGTCGAGCACTATTGGGACGAAGCCGACGGCGGGTTTTACTTCTCGGCGGACGATGCGGAAGCCGTTCTCGTACGCCGAAAAGAATTCTATGACGGTGCGCTTCCGTCCGGCAACGCGGTCACCATGCTCAATCTCTTGCGCCTCGAACGGATAACGGGCGACGCGGCTTTCGGAGAGCGCGCATGGCAACTGGCCCGGTCCGCCTCCGACGCCCTCGAAAAGATGCCTTCGGCGTTCACGGCCCTTCTCGCCGCCGTTGACTTTGCGCTAGGCCCAGGTCACGAGATCGTCATTGCCGGCGAGACAGGGTCGACGGACACGAGAGAGCTTCTGGCCACGGTGCGCGAATTGTATCTTCCGAACAAGGTGGTACTCTTCCGTCCATCGGATAACGACGAGGCCTCGGCCATTGTTGAGATTGCACCGTTTCTCGCCAATCAGATACCGATCAACGGTACCGCAGCGGCCTACGTCTGCCGCAACTTCACGTGCGACGCACCCGAAACGAGTGCGGCCGCTCTCCGGTCGGCGCTCGTGCGGCGGTGAGCCGGTGCGAGGTATCGAAGTCGATCCACGACAAACACGAATCGACGTTTTCTTATGCGCGACGTTTACATCGTCTCGGCCGTTCGCACGCCGATCGGTCGTTTTGGGGGTTCGCTAAAAGATCAGTCGCCCGTCGACCTTGCCGCGCATGTCATGAATGCCGCGCTCGCTCGGTCCGCTTTTGACGGCGCGAACCTCGATTTGTACGTGTTTGGTAACGTGTTGCGCGCGGGACAGGGGCAGCTCATTCCGCGCCAGGCTGCGATAAAGGCCGGAATTCCGCCTGAGATCGACGGCTTTGCCGTCGACATGGTGTGCTCTTCAGGGATGATGAGCATCATCTCCGCCGCGGCGCTGATCCGTGCCGGTGACGCCGACGCCGTGCTGAGTGGAGGGACTGAATCCATGTCGGGCACCGGATTCCATCTCTCTTCGAGGGCGCGTTGGGGGTACAAGTTTCTCTTGGGCTCTCCCGAGCAGGTCACGGACCTGCTGCTGTACGACGGTCTGACGGATCCGATGAGCGGTGAAGCGATGGGCGTGCAGACCGAGCGGCTGGCGGCCGAGCATGCGATTACTCGCAGGGACCTCGATGAGATTGCCGCCGTCTCGCATCGTCGCGCCGCCGAGGCGATCGAACAGGGCGCCTTCGAAGACGAGGTCATCCCGGTCGACGTCCCTTCAAGTCGGGGATCGGCGACCCTTGCCATCGACGAGGGGGTCCGGCGCGAGACGACGGTTGACAGCCTGGCGAATTTACGGCCTGCCTTCAGCGAGGAGGGCGTCCTGACGGCAGGCAACAGCAGTCAGATTAGCGACGGCGCCTCCGCGCTGTTGCTGGCGAGCGAAGACATGGTCAAAAAATACGGATTGGAGCCGATCGGTCGCCTGCTTGGATCCGCCTGGTCCGCAGGCGAGTCGTGGCGATTTCCGGAGGCGCCGATTCCTGCGGTCCGTCGTGTGCTGGAAAAGACCGGAAGGACCATCGATGACTTTGATCTATTCGAAAACAACGAGGCCTTTGCCGTCAGTAACGTGCTTTTCCATCGCATGCTCGGAGTTCCTTACGAGAAGCTGAACGTCCATGGGGGCGCGATTGCCCTCGGCCACCCCATCGGGGCGTCCGGGGCTCGTATTACGACGACGCTGATCCATGCCCTGCGCCGGCGCGGCGTGGAGTCCGGCCTGGCTGCGATCTGCCACGGTACGGGCGGCGGCACGGCGCTCGCCGTGGAACGCGTCTAGCCGAACGACGATGTGCGCCATATGCTCGACTGCCTGAAAATCTTCGTCCGTCTCGCCGCGACCGTCTTGTTCGGCTTCGTCTCAGGAACGAGTCTCGCACAGGACCATTCGACGCCGGACGCGCGGCCGGAGCCGATCGACGAGATTCACGCCACCTATCACCGCCTGGCCGACGAGATCATTGATGCCGCTCTCGACGACGAAGACGCGTGGAATCGGCTCGCCTACCTCGTCGACACGTTCGGCCCGCGATTCAGCGGTACGCAGAACCTGGAAGACGCCATTGATTGGATACTTCGGGAGATGCAAATGGACGGCTTCGAAAACGTCCGCGGGGAAAAGGTGATGGTGCCAAGGTGGGTCCGTGGTGACGAGAGCCTGCACCTCCTTGAACCGCGCGAGGCCAAACTTCAGGTTCTGGGTCTCGGCGGGAGTATCGGAACGCCCGACGACGGCATCGAGGCCGACGTCCTCGTCGTTAATTCATTCGACGAACTCACCGCGCGAGCCGACGAGGCTCGGGGTCGTATCGTGCTCTTTAACGTGCCGTTTACTTCGTACGGACAAACTGTCGCCTATCGGGTGGACGGAGCGGTTCGAGCCGCCGAGGTCGGTGCGATCGCAAGCCTTGTCCGATCCGTTGGGCCGGCCTCGCTCTACACGCCGCATACGGGTAACATGCATTACGAGGAGGACGTCCCCCGTATCCCGCATGCCGCCGTAACACTCGAGGACGCAGCAATGATGCAGCGAATGCAGGATCGCGGCCAATCCGTGCGGTTGCGGCTGCGCATGGAGGCGGAGAACCTTCCGGACGTGCCTTCGAGAAATGTCGTCGCAGAGTTCGTCGGCACGGAGTACCCCGAGGAGGTCGTCGTACTCGGTGGGCACGTCGATTCATGGGACGTCGGCCAGGGTGCGATGGATGACGCGGGCGGCTGCGTTGCCGCGTGGGAAGCCGTACGTCTTCTGAAAGAGCTGGGCCTACGTCCCCGACGAACCCTGCGCGTCGTACTGTGGACGAACGAGGAGAACGGACTGCGCGGCGCGGAGGCATACCGCGATCGATACGAGCACGAACTGGAACGCCACGTGCTTGCCATTGAGTCCGACGGAGGCGTATTCAAACCTGCAGGCTTCGGCTTCAGCGGGACGGACGAGGCGTACGCTCTCGTGAAAGAAATCGGATTACTGCTCAACCGCATAGAGTCCGGCGAGGTCGTTCGGGGAGGCGGAGGAGCCGACATCGCTCCGCTCATGCGCGAAGGTGTGCCCGGCATGGGACTGAACGTCGAGCGCAGTCGATACTTCGACCTGCATCATACGCCGGCCGACATGTTGGACAAGCTCGATCAGCACGACTTTAATCTCTGCGTCGCCGCGATGGCCGTGATGGCGTATGTCGTGGCGGATATGCCGCAGCGCCTGCCGAGTACGTTTCGCAGGTGATATTTCCGGCAATCGGGCACGGACTCGTCCGAAACCGGAGAGGGCATACTTCGGTCGCCGTGCAACAAGGCGGAATTCGCTCCGTAGCCGAGCACTGTGTGACTCATTCGGAAGGTCATGACATCCCCAATTCCCAATCAACAGCGGGTGGCCCGTCATGAAACCTTTACTAACCTTGTTTGCAGCTGTCATCATTACCTTCGCCCCGGCTATGCAAGCTCAATCCGTAGAAACGTACCCCGACGAGGTCGTTTGGCAGCTCGCCGCCAAACAGGTCGTACTCTCGCTCAAGTCGGATCATACCCACGTCCGCACCCAGACTCTCAAGAACGTCATCGTTTATTCGACTCTGTATCGTGATAGAGTGGATGTGAGATCGACGTTGAAATCGGTCGCCGAGGTGGCGGAAAGCGACCCGAGCGTCCAGAATCGTCGTCTTGCACTGGCCGCACTTCAGGCCGTCGGGTCGTTCCGTGCCAAGCAGTACCTGGCAGAGCTCAACGGGATCGGCGATGACGAGTATCGCACGCTCGTCGCGTCCGTACTCAACGAGTACTACATGAAGCCGAACGCGATGTAGGCGCAACCTCTTCAGGAAGGCAAACGAGCCCCATCTTTCGTCCACCCGCCCGGGTGGAAAGGACTATGCACGGGCGTGACGTAGCGCTACGGTCGGACGTCTTGAGGCGCCCCGCCGTGAGAACACGACGCGCTTGCATGGCGTGAGCGGGAACGCTCTAGAGCGAGATTGCCGGCTTTCGGGTCGGCGATACGGGGCCGCGCTTGACAGGATGGCACCGAGTCGAAAGCGGACCCCGATCTCTCGCACGGAACGACGGGTCGATGCGGCACAGACGAGGAGAGGGCGGAAGGACGGGACGCGGCGGCTCCGGATCCGGAGGCGGAGGTTGGTCGTCCGTCCCCTCGTCATTGCCGTTCTTGATTTTCCTCAGCGCGTAGAGTCCTACAATAAACGGAAGGGCTCCCATGAGCAGAACAATCGTCTCGAACATCGCGAGATCCTTCTTCTTCGTGGGGTAAAACCACTGGTCTCACATTCCCATTCATTCGAATTTCGTACGTACGCGAGCGACGTCCAGTCAATGTACGAACATTCAGGCGCATCGTCGCGAAGTCCTTTCCCGTCTCCTATTATATCTTTGCACCCGGACGACGGATTCTTCCGTATTGTCGCTTTCTCTTAACGATTGGTCGGAGTGCCGATGGAACATGTCGTCATGGAGATCAAGGCTCGATGTTCGGACCCGGATTCGGTCAGGCGTACCCTTCAGGATCGTTCGGCGAGAAGAATCGGAACCGACCGGCAGACAGACACCTATTTTCGAGTCGATTCCGGAAGGCTCAAGCTGCGTGAAGGTCAGATCGAGAACGCGCTGATCCACTACGAACGGCCCGATTACGATGGACCCAAACAATCGAACGTCCTCCTCTATCATCCGGAACCCGGTTCGGCGCTGAAGGCAATCCTTTCGAAGGCGCTCGGCGTGGATGTCGTCGTCGAGAAGTTGCGCGAGATTTTCTACGTCGACAACGTCAAATGCCACGTCGACGACGTCGCTCGCTTGGGCACTTTCGTCGAGATCGAGGCGATCGCGGACGTTGAAGCCGTCGTGGTCGATGGTGCGCTCGCGGACGAGTCCCAGAGTGAAAATCGAACGGCCATGGTGAACGCCCTTCGGCGACAATGCACCGAATTCATGCAGAGCTTCGGCATCAGAGAGGAAGATCTGCTAAGCTCGTCTTACTGCGACATGGTCCGCGAGCTCCACTGAAGCACGGTACGGCGTCTCGCCGAGCGTCGTACGTTCGTGCGTGGGCGGGGCCCCGCTGCGACACCCCAACTGCCGGCGTGGCGCGCTCAGTCCTCGGAATCCGTATTCAGATACGTCATGTTCCGAAATACCTGACGGTATTGATTGAGTAGCTTCACACCCTCCTTCCGGCGAAGCCGGCCGCCCTTGACAGCATGTTGGATCAGATCACCCATCCGACGTTCCAGATCGTTCGGGTAATACTGGACGAGAGCGAGTTGCTCCTCTACGGTTGCGCCCGCGAGCAGCTCTTCCAGATAGAAATGGCCCGGCTCGTCCTCGTCGGCGTAGACGTGCGCCTCCGTCACGCGACCGAACAGATTGTGCATGTCACCCATAATGTCCTGGTAAGCACCCATCAGGAAGAGGCCGAGGTAATACGGCGTCCCCGGCTCAATCTCGTGGAGTTCCAGGAATCGCTTATCGCCGCTCGGGGAGACAAAAGTCTCGACCTTGCCGTCCGAGTCGCACGTCAGGTCGACGAGCACGCCCCTTCGCGACGGAACCTCATTGAGCCGATGGATCGGCATAATCGGAAATCGCTGACCGATCGCCCAGTGATCGACCATGGACCGGAAGATCGAAAAATTGCAGAGATAATGGTCGGCGACCTGCCGCTCGAGCTCGGCAAGCCGTGGCGTCCACTCGATGGCCTCGTTCGTACGGAGTCGTCGTTCAATCGCGACGCACGTCGCCCAGTACGTAGTTTCAAAGAATGCCTTCTCTTCGAGGTCGATTTCGCCGGCCCGGAATCGCTCCGCGAGCTCCGCGCGAAGCTCGATGGCGCGCACGTAGCGGCTATCGAGGTCAGGTACGTTACGGTCCGCCTCGTCCTGGGCCAATCCGAGGTACAGGGCGTACATGCCGTCCAGGATCTCGGAAGAACTCGGCGGCGCTTCGACGGATCGCGCCGGCTCCTTGCGACGACTACTTAAGGCCTCGACGACGAGCACCGAGTGATGCGCCGTGACCGCGCGACCGCTTTCGGAGACGATGATTGGATGAGCCACGCCGTCGGCATCACAGACGCGTTTGATGCTTTCGACGACTGTCCAGGCGTACTCGTCGAGCGTATAATTGATCATCCCCAGCGTGTCGGGGTTGCCCGCTTCGTATGAAATCCCGAGACCGCCGCCTACGTCCAGATAAGGGACGTCATAGCCGCGGCGGCGCAACCACGCGTAGATCCGCGTAGACTCCTCGACGGCACGTCGTACGTTCTCGACGTCGGCGATCTGGCTGCCGAGGTGAAAATGCAGAAGTTGCAGGCGAATCGGCAATTTGTGGGCTTCTTGGCGGTCGAGCAACTCAAGCAGTTCCGTCAGCGACAAACCGAATTTGGAGTTCTCGCCGCCCGACTCCGACCAAAGTCCTGCACCGCTCGTCGTCAATCGGACCCGGACGCCGTAATCGGCCGTCATCTTCGCTCGTCGGGCTGCTTCGAGCATCAATTCGACTTCGTCGACACGCTCGATCACCGGAATGACGTTCCGGCCCAGCCGCTGGCCGGCGAGCATCAGACCGTACATTACGTCGTCCTTGCACCCGTTGCATATAAGGAGGGTGTCGTGGGAGGCCAGATAGGGAAGGGTCGCCACGAGCTCGGACTTGGAACCACACTCCAGCCCGTAGGCGTACGGCCGGCCGGAGGCCAAAATCTCTTCAACGACTTCACGAAGCTGATTTACCTTCACGGGATAGACGCCGTGATAGGCGCCCTCAAAGCCCGTGTCCGCGATGGCTGCTCGAAAGGCCTCGTTGAGATGCTCAACTCGCGACTTCAGAAGATCCTGAAAGCGGATTAACGCGGGAAAAGAGACGCCACGCTCTTTGAGCTGCTCGACGACCTCGTATAAGTCGATCGAGAGGTCCGATCCGCGAATGGGCTGTACGACGACGTGCCCGGCTTCGTTTACGGAGAAATATTCGTCACCCCACTGACGAATGAAGTACAATTCATCGGCGCGTTCGGCCGACCATTCAACATGCGGATCTAACGTAATCGTATTTTCGGAGAGGTTGCCCAATTGAGATCCCGTTTGGAGGAGCCGGCGCGATCGCGCCGCCGACCGCGGCGCTGCGAATCAGGGCGAGCCGCAGCACGGCGTATCCCTGAGTAGCGCACAAAACGCGTCCTAGTTCGCCGGAGTTTCGATCGTCTCTTCGCCGGCAGCGAGCGACGGATCCGTTGGTCGCTCGTGCGAGAGCACCTGAATGCCCTCCGCCGAAAATCCGAACAAGTCCTCAGGCGAAAAGATCAACCTGAATTCGTGCGGCCTGAAGAAGGGTTCGAATTTCAAGGCAAACTCATCGAGCCGACGCAGATAATAGCCGCTATTCTCGTCCGGATTCTCCGCATCCCATTCGTCGGCGAGCCGGCAGTTCTCAAATGCCTTCACGTCGGGCGCCTGACCCGTGACGTAATACGTGACGCGATCTCCTTTTCGGAGTTGCCGACCGGTACGTTGAGCGCGCCGGATTGCGAGCTCGTACGACGCCGCCTTCGGCCTTCGGCCACGCTCCACGTCCGACAGATATTGATCGACGCCGTCCTTGATCGTCTCGCTGCGACTGAATTCGTTGACGTCGTCCCAGTCATGCTGAATGATTCGATCTCGCACGTGCAGATACAGCTTGTGAAGACCCGCCACGTCGTCATCGACCAGCCTTCGAATAGCCTCCCGCACGAACTTCCTACCAAAACGCTCATTCGATCGCGAAATAAGCGACGAGCCCTTGAATCGGAGCTTGTCGTCGTAGCCGAGTAGGGCGTAATTCTTCATTTTGTAGGAGAGCATCTTTTGGTAGCGACCCTCGAATCCAATGCGGATACCCGCCGGCATCGTCGCATTGAGGCGTTGGATGAACGCTGCCTCGGCCCGGCGGCCGACGACGTCGGGCGGCGGCACGAAAAAGACACCGTCCGTGTCCACTTCGATCACCTTGCCCCCGGCGCTCGCGATTTCCCGGATCATGGATCGGAGAATGTCCTGCCCAATTTTCGCTACGCGATCGGCTTCCGAAAAATCGTTGAACAAAGCCCGGCTAAAGCCGAGCTGGCCGTAGAAGGAGTTGATCAGGATCTTGTACGATGATTGACGGGCGTCTAGTTCGACGCGGACGTCAGGGTCTTCCGTGGTCTTCATTGCCTTCTTGGCCTCGAGTCGGAGTTTGGTCAGTCGGCGAACGAGATCCCGGAAAAGTCCCAGGTGATCGGATTCCGGCGCGACGTCGTAGCGGAGCATGATCGACGGGTACAGACTCTCGACGTCCGCATACACGACGGGCTCGGCAACGCCCGTGAAGAAGACGTCCGTGTATCCGCCGGTCGTCTGCGTACCCCATTCCGCGCGCGGAAGCGCAGCGCGCCGACGAAGATATTCGCGGACGAATAGCGATTCAATTTTTGCCGCCGGCCCCGTCCGCGTAGCCTGGCCGAAGGGCATGGGCACCATTTGCGCCAGGTAGAAGGCGGATCCCGATAGCTGACGGGCCAAACGCTCCGTCTCGATGACGTCGTCCAGTGCATATCGCACCAGACGATCGGGATCGCTACGCCAGACGTGCGATATCTCCGGTCCGTCGACGTAGGTGCGCTCTTCGGCGGCCAATCCGAAGTATCGTGCAGCGGCCTTGAGACCGTAACCCGGCATGTCGCGCTTGACCGCGTCGAAGCCGAGTACTTGGAGATACGTGTCGATGACGTGACGCCCCGCGACCTCGAAAGCAGTGTAATCGACCACACGCTCGGCAAACCGGATGCTCGTCCCGAACGTTCTCGGCGTGCTGTCGTCTCGCCCGATCGCAAGGTCGATGCCACACAGCCGGGCACGCTCGAGGAGGTACGGAAGATCGAATCCGAGAAGATTGTGGCCCTCGATCACGTCGGGATCGCGTTCGCGGATGATCCGGACCATTTCGCGAAGCATCGCGCCTTCGCCGGCCGCACGGCCGTCGACGACGTGAGACCACCCCCGGTTGTCGTGCAGTGCGATGAGTAGAATACGGTCGCTGGAGCGCCGGGCGTTTGAAAACTCCTGTTCGGTGTACGTCTCGATGTCGAGCTGCATCCGATGAAGGTCCTCGAACGCCATTGATTTGAAAAGCGTACGGCCCGACTGCATCAGGTACTGCTGCTCCGCACCCGCGACCACGTAGGCATACTGCTCCCTCGCCTGGTGTACGTTCGCTGCCTGCTCGAGGTGGTGCAGCGCATTCCAATACGCGTTCCAATCGGCAAAGACGATCAGATAACGGTAGTGCCCGGGTCCCTCGAGCTCTTGATATCGGAATCGCCTGCGTGGAAATCCCTTGAGTAGCCCGATGTCGGAGAGGAGGAAGAAAGGATAAAAGGGTTCGTCTTTAGCCACGACGCCTCCGTGTTCGAACGGGCGCCGATAGACGCGAACCAGGGCGCTCCGGTCGTTCGACCGAGCCGGCAACCGATGAACGCCGACGATTCGAGGCGTCGGATCCCGACCGAATAGTAGACGATCGTGCACGTTTGTGGCGAGGGAGGGTGTCATGCAATTACTCTGCGTCGCGGCGTCCGCAGGCGCGAAAAAAACCCGGAACGGGACGCTATGGTCCCGTCCGGGCCGATCCTCTTCAATCGTACTCGTTCGACTTCGCCGCTAGATGGAAGCGTCGGAGAAAGAACGCGTGTGTGCGGTCGTGTGTGGGACCTATAACGCTGACGAAGTATCGGTGTTTGTACCCGGCATCACACCGCCCGGCGCCCGGGCGCCGGGCATTTGACCGCCCCGCATCTCGATCACACCGCAAGCGACGCGTGCGCCGGCGTTGCCGCTCGGTTGGGTGGTGAGGTCGTCTTCATCGGCATGCACCACGACGGCCTTGCCGACGATCGAGTTCGCACCGCCGAGCGTAATGACGCTGTCCATCCTCGAATAGCGCGCCGTTCCTCCTTGCGCCACGTCCAGATTGCCCAGATCGCCCACGTGGCGCTCCTGGTCATCGGGTGCGCCATGCTGATTTCCTTGTGGTGAAAAATGACCGCCGGCCGAGCTGGCGTCGGGAGCGCTGCAGTCACCGTTTTCATGAATGTGAAAGCCGTGCCGACCGGGCTGGAGGCCCGAAACCGTGGCCTCCACGTGAACGCCACCGTTCATCGACGTGAACGTGACGGTGCCCGTGACTTCGTTGCCCTCCGTGGGCGAGAGCTGGGCCACGGCCGCGCTCTGCGCTTCGCCCATGCCCATCATCCCGGTCGTGTCCGTGAGGGTCGTATCCGAATCTATCCCAGAACGATCGTCGCCTTCTGTGCAGCCCATCATGACCATGGAGCCTGCGAAAAGCAGCGCAAACGCCGCACGTAGTAGGGGTGAGTTCATAGCAGCTGACCTTGCCTCATTGTGAAAGGAAGTATTCATGCCCTTATGTGCACCGATATACGCGTAAGTTTCCGACGATCGCATTCGTTGATAGATCGTCAAATCTTGACTGGCGTAGTTGCTGCGTATTGTGTTGATTCGCCACGTATGTCCTTCGTCACCACCGCGTCATTTTCTCCGTGCGCTCTCTGCCTCGGCTGCAGGCCAAAAATCTCGGCAAGCGATTCGCAACGAGAATTCTATTCCGTGATCTCGAGTTTTCCGTCGAAGGGGGTCGAAGCCTTGCGGTCACCGGTGCCAACGGGACGGGTAAGTCAACCCTTCTTCGCATCCTGGCGGGCGTTCTCTCGGCCTCGAAAGGAGAGGTCCTCCTCTTTGAGGGCGAGCGTGTCGTGCCGCGCGAACGGCATCCGCTCCGCGTCGGACTGGTGGCGCCGTACCTGAATGCGTACGACGGATTCTCTCCTCGAGAGAATCTGCAGTTCATTGGTCGGGTCCGGCGACTGGCGAATGCGGCTGAGCGCATCGCGTCGACGCTCGAGGCGGTCGGATTGTCGGAGCGGATGAACGATCCCGTTTCGACGTTTTCTTCCGGCATGAAACAGCGCGTGAAATTCGCCGCCGCCTTGCTACCGGAACCCGCGGTCCTGCTTCTCGACGAGCCGCGCGTGAATCTCGACGCTGCGGGTCTCGACATGGTCGTTCGCTTGATCGAGCGCCAACGCGCGGCCGGCGGCGTGGTCATCGTCGCGACCAACGATCCCGAAGAAGCCGAGCAGCATGGCCGAGTCCTGCGAATCGAAGATTTTCGATAAGCTACGTGCGCGCGAGCGCGAGAGTCGCGACGTCCACGCGCGCCGCGCCCGCCTCTCGCAGCGCGTTCGCCGCCGCACCCGCGGTCGATCCGGTCGTCATGACGTCGTCAATCAACAAGAGACGGCGGCCGGCGATGACGTTCGAATCCGTGACGCGAAAGGCGCCGGCCAAATTCTCCCACCTGCTGGAGCGCTTTAACGCCGTCTGAGTCTTCGTCGGCCTCGGGCGAACGAGGACGCTTGTCAGCACGGGCGCGCGGATAATCTTCGCGGCGCCCAAGGCCAGCATCTCACTTTGATTGTAGCCCCGTTCGTGAAGGCGGGCCCGGTGCAGGGGAATCGGAAGGATCAGATCTACCGGTGCCGCATACGTACACGCCTCCAAAAAGTAGGCCCCTACGGGTTCACCCAGCATAACCCCATAGGATGGGCGATTACCGTATTTCAAGGCCTGATGTACGGCCTGCATAGCGCCCCCCTTGTCGAATATCCAGAGACACACGACGCTGTCCAGAGCCGCTCTGGCCTGGGGCAAACGTGCAAGGCGGGCCTGTACGTCTAGATCCGACGCCCGATCAATGCCGTGGAAGCACGTTAGACAGAGTAGGGATCGGGCGTCGAACAGGCGGTCGCTGCATCCCAGACAACGAGGCGGATAGGCGAGACCGACGACGCCTTTTCCAAGGGCCGCGCCCAAACGAAGCAGCGCCGACGATGCAGCGACGCCTACGGAACGGCAAGCGGCGTGAAATCCGGTCCCGGGCGCTCGGACGCGCCGGGTTTCGACGAGTGAGTGGACGGTGTCCGCTTGCCGCTGTCGGCTTCCCATCGACTCCCGAAATTCCATAGAAATGCGCTCTTCTCGCAAGATTCTATGCGCCCGTCATCGGGCCGCGCTACCTTCATGAATACGCCGATTGTCGTATACTAGACCCGATCTGTCGGCCCGAATAACCTCAATGGTCTTCTTATGGGGAAAATGCGGCGAGGGATGATCATCAAGAACACCAATGATCGTTCCGTGGAGATTCAAATGGCGACTCGTCGCCTCGTGGTCCATCCCGGAGAAGAGAAGATGATCACCTCGGAAGAGGTGCGCGACGCTACCTTGCGCCAGAAGCTCCAGGTGCGTGCCATATCCATCGTTCGGCCGGCAACCGAGCAAGAAGAACTCTCCTTGCGTCAGTCGCTTGAAAACGGGGATGAGCAGTAGGCGACCAATGAACGTACTTGCCCTCGAGCCGTGGTACGGAGGGTCTCATCGAAATTTTCTTGATGGCCTCGTCTTGCATAGCCGCCACTCGTTTCAACCCATCACTATGGCGGCGCGTTTTTGGAAATGGCGCATGCACGGCGGTGCCCTGACGATGGCACGCAAGGCCGTCCAAGCCGTTGAGGCCGGCTTCAAGCCCGACGTCATCCTCGCGACGGACATGGTGAACGTGCCGGCGTTCCTCGCGCTTTCGAGGCCGCTGTTCGGCGACGTGCCGGTCGTGTTGTACGTCCACGAGAATCAACTCACCTATCCACTGCCTCCTCAAGTCGAACGCGATCGAACGTACGGATATATCAACTACCTGTCGTGCCTGGCCGCCGACCGCGTCGTCTTCGACTCGCAATTTCACTTCGACGAGTTTATCGAGACGTTGCCTGCACTGCTGCGTGCCTTCCCCGATTATACCCACCTGACGACGGTGCGAGAGATCCGGCGAAAATCTCGCGTAGTTCATCCAGGGATCGATCTCAAAGCCCACGATGCCGCAAGGAACGAATACCCGCAGCCTGAGTGGGGCCCGACTACGCGATCGCCTATCGTGCTTTGGAATCAAAGATGGGAATACGACAAGAATCCGGCGGCCTTTTTCCGTGTGATGAATCGCCTCGACGACGCCGGTTATCGATTCCGCCTGATCCTCGCCGGCGAACACTTCGAGGAACAGCCCTACGAGTTTGAGAGAGCGTTCGAGCGGTATGCCGAGCGCATTCTGCACTACGGCTATGCTGAGAATTTCGAGGAATACAGCCGCCTACTTCATCGATCGCACCTCGTGGTATCCACTTCAATCCACGAATTCTTCGGAATCGCCATTATGGAGGCCATTTATTGCGGTTGCCACCCCCTGCTGCCCGACCGGCTCAGCTATCCGGAGCTCATTCCGGATTCGCTCCATAGGCCCTTACTTCACGCTCCCATTCTCTACGACGAAGAAGACGACCTTTTCGAGATTTTAACCCGCATCATGAAGGGAGAGGAGCGCCCTCTGCCGGTTTCGTCGTTGCGACAGATTCCCGAGCGGCTCGATTGGCGCACGCACGTGAACGCGTATGACGATCTCTTGGACGAAGTCGAGCAAGAAAAGTCGACGGGAGCCTTGGTGAATTCGGGATGAGCCGCGGTGAGCGTGCCAATTGATGGTTTCCGCCGGGCACAAAATAGCTGACGGTCTCTCGACCGTCGACTTTACGCGGCGGGCATAAAAGGTTTGCGCCCTGACCCGTTTTCCAGGTTCAGGGCGCAATCCTCCATCCCTCATCACACGCTCTCTTAGATTCCACGTGAAAGACTCAGTTCCGCGCCCGAATAGCCTGCAAACGCCATTTCCATCAGCGTTACACATGTATCTGGTTCGTCGCAATCAGCGTTCCCGATCCTCGAGGGAAAGGGCTTTCCGATCGGCGATTCAAGTGCCCATGTTCTCCACCATCGCCCGCCCGAACTCGCTCGTCTTCAGCAGTGTGGCGCCGTCCATCTGGCGCTCGAAATCATAGGTGACGCGGCGCTGCGCGATCGTCTTTTCGAGCGAGGTGACGATCAGGTCGGCCGCCTCCTTCCATCCCATGTAACGGAACATCATTTCACCGGATAAAATGAGCGAGCCGGGGTTTACCTTGTCCTGCCCGGCGTACTTCGGCGCCGTTCCATGTGTAGCTTCAAAAATCGCGTGTCCCGTCTCGTAGTTGACGTTGGCACCCGGCGCGATCCCAATCCCGCCAACCTGCGCCGCCAGTGCGTCGGAGATGTAGTCACCATTCAAATTCATCGTTGCGATCACGTCGTACTCTTCCGGACGCGTGAGAATTTGCTGGAGAAACGCGTCCGCTATCACGTCCTTGATCACAAGCCCGTTCGGCAACTTGCACCAGGGTCCCCCACCGATCTCCTCGGCACCGAATTCCCTCTTGGCAAGCTCATAGCCCCAGTCACGGAACGCGCCCTCCGTAAACTTCATGATGTTGCCCTTGTGAACGAGCGTGACACTCTCCTTTTTCTGATCGATGGCGTAGTCGATGGCCGAACGAACTAGACGCTCGGTTCCCTCTTTCGAGATCGGCTTGATGCCGATGCCGCTCGTCGCGGGAAAGCGAATAGAAGTGGCCCCCATCTCGCCCGTGAGAAAGCGGACGACTTTCTCGTTCGCTTCCGTGCCGTGCTGATATTCGATGCCGGCGTAGATGTCTTCCGAATTTTCCCGAAATATGATCATGTCGACCTTCTCCGGCTCTTTAACGGGGGAGGGGACGCCCGTGAAGTGCCGAACGGGGCGCACGCAGGCATAGAGGTCCAGTATCTGGCGAAGCGCCACGTTGAGGGAACGAATACCGCCTCCAACCGGAGTCGTCAGCGGCCCTTTGATAGCCACATGATGGTGTCGAATCGCTTCGAGGGTATCGTTCGGCAGCCAGTCATCGAACTTATCCTTCGATTTTTCCCCGGCAAACACTTCAAACCAGACGACCCCTCGCACCCCGTCGTATGCTTTTCGAACGGCGCGGTCGAATACGAGTTGGGCTGCGCGCCAGATGTCGGGACCGGTACCGTCTCCCTCAATGAAGGGTATGACCGGATGGTTCGGCACGCGCAGGCTGCCGCCCTCCATTGTAATGAGTTCACCGTTCGAAGGCGCGTTGAGGTGTTGGTAGTCGGACATATTTCGTCGGCTCGGTCTAAGTCAAGTGCCTACGTCAGAAAGGGGGACAGACCGCGCTTTTCGAACGGCCGATCATCCGCCACGCATATGGGTGGTTGAACGCCGATTTCCTCGCCTTCAATGCGTGCGGTTGTCCGCCCGCGGCGTTGGCGCCACGTCCGTTGAATGATCGGTCCTTAGTCTACAAAAGGATCCTTCTCCCCTCGATGGAATCCACGAGAAGAATGTCGAACGCGTTCTACAAACGCCCCAATAGATCTCGAATCCGCAGCTCCCACACTTTCAAGGCCGCCTCCCGCACGATCGCGCGGCTCATCTTCGACTGGCCCTCCGTACGCTCCGTAAACACGATTGGGATCTCCACCAATCGAAAACCGCGCCGCCACGCGCGGTATTTCATCTCGACCTGGAACGAGTAGCCGTTCGACTTTATGCGGTCGAGATCCAGGTCTTCGAGCACGCGCCGGTGGTAGCAGATAAACCCCGCCGTGACGTCGAAGACGGGTAGCCGCGTGATGATTCGCGTGTACGTCCCGGCACCGTATGACAGCATGAGGCGGCCCAAAGGCCAGTTCATCACCCGTACGCCGTCGACGTAGCGCGACCCGATCGCCACGTCGCCCTTCCCGGAACGCACGGCGTCAATGAGATCGATCAGATCGGCCGGATTGTGCGACAGATCGGCGTCCATCTCGCATACATACGTAAAACCATGCTCGAGAGCGTACTGGAAGCCACAGATGTACGCCGTACCGAGGCCCAGCTTGGCGCCTCGTTCGATCAGACGGATGCGCTCGGGATGTCTCTCGCGGACCTCTTCGACGCGGCCGGCCGTATCGTCGGGTGAGCCGTCGTCGATGACGAGTATGCTGATCGCCTCAGGGAGTTTGATGACCTCGTCGAGAACGGCGCGAATGTTCTCGGATTCGTTGTACGTTGGAATGATGACGAGGGAGCGATCGCTCGACGAATCCGTTCGTGAGAGGTCGTGTGTTTCCAACGCTTCTGGCAGGCAATCTGATTGCTGAGGACGACGGGCCGAACAGTCTAGAGGTTAGAATAGGCGCCGAAAAGCAGGAAATTCGGTGAGAATCGATGAAAAGTCCGTCTACCGGTCCGTCTGGTCCGTGGTTCGATGGTAGTGATTCCGAAGGAAATCGATGGTCCGATCGACGAGGGCGGGAGGAACGTCGACGTCCTTCGCCTCGCCGACGACGGCGACCGTCGATCGATACTGCTCTATAAAAATCGCACAATTCGGGCAGCTCCGAAGGTGCGCCTCGAATCGTGCGTGCGTCGATTCGTCCATCTCGCCTTCGAGATAGTCGATGATGAATTGATTAATCTGCTCGCAGGTCCCCTGCTTGCGGAGCGTCATCTGACGTATTCTAGCGAAAATGCTCATTCAGCATCTGGCGTAGTGCCTGTCTCGCTCGGTGTAGGCGGACCCTTACTGCGCCTTCACTGACGTTTAACACGGCCGCCGTTTCCGCCGTGGACAATTCTTCGATGTCACGCAACGTCACGACGTCTCGGTAATCCGGCGGCAAGCGGTCGATTGCCTTACGTACGATTCGTTTTCGATCCTGCAATTCGGCAATCTTTTGCGGATTCCACGAATCGAAGGTCTCGACGTACATCCCGCGGCTGAATCGGGGCTGCAGCCGGTCGACGTCGGCCGCCTCCAGCGTCGAGAACCGCCGAGATTTTCTAATCGCGGCACGGGCAAGGTTGATGGCGATCGCAAAGAGCCACGTCGTGAACTTCGACTCTCCACGAAAACGGTCGAGGCGACGGAAGGCCTGGAGATACGCCTCCTGCATCACGCTCTCGGCCTCGTCATCGTCCCCGACGATCCGACGAATTACACGGAAGAGGCGCGGGCTCTCGCGGCGGACGATTTTCTCAAATTCACTTCGGTCGCCCTGGAGTAGCGCCTTGAGGTCGACGTTCTGAATTCCCGCTGGGTCGTCCTGACGCCGTACAGGGTCCGCTTTCGTCCGCATTTGCGATACCGACGTACCTCACTCAGTGTCGTTCGTTGGCCGGGCATTCACGCAGCACGCGCGCGGCGTAGCCGCGGCCGGTACGACTCACTCCGCGCGAGGTTCGTCCGCGCAAATTAGAGCGAAACCACAAATTAGCTGAAATCTCCGTCAACTTCACGTAGATCCGGTTGATGACCGTGACGCGAACGCGCGTTTTAGCGTAATTCTTCTTAGCTTAAGAGGTTACAAGTTGTGTTAAACGCTTCACTTCAAGCACCCTCGTTCAGGCTGTCGTGTCGCGAACAGGGTGATGCGGTCTGTTATTCGAGTCAGGACGCGTTCGCGTAAGCGCGCGCTCATACCGCGCGTTCAATACGTGGCGAATCGTGACGGTCTGGTCGACACAGTTTCAGGGAACCGGTCGCGGGTTCGTTGCTCGTCCGAAATTACCGGCGCGCGTGAAACCCCCCGTACGCACCGTTATACAAAGACCGTGCGAGAATCCGCACGCAGTTATCTCGGAAATCACCATACTCGTTAAAATGGCCGAAACGAAAAACAAGAAGAAGGCGCCGCAAAGCCAGAAGACGAAGGGCAATGGGTCCGATCATACAGGGCCGCACGCCAACGGACTTCACGTCGACGTACCCGACGCGCTCGACATCGAGCGCACGTTCAGAACGTACCAGTCGGGAGAATTCTCCCACGACGATCTGGGACTGTCCGAGGATCAGGTCCTGGCGATGTATCGAGACATGCTCTTGCAGCGCCGATTCGAGGAGCGCGCGGCGCAGATGTACGGACGCCAGAAGATCGCCGGCTTCTTGCATCTCTACATCGGGCAGGAGGCCGTCTCCACCGGATCGGTCAGCGCCATAAACGTCGGCCGGGATTCGGTCATCACTGCCTATCGAGATCACGGCCTAGGTCTCGCACTCGGGATGACGCCCAACGAATGTATGGCGGAGCTCTTTGGCAAAGTAACGGGTTCGTCAAAAGGCAAAGGCGGCTCGATGCATTTTTTCAAGAAGGAGCTGAATTTTTATGGGGGACATGGAATCGTGGGCGGCCACATCGCCGTCGGTGTCGGCCTCGCTTTCGCGCACAAATACAAAGAAGACGGTGGATGCAATCTTACGTTTTTCGGTGACGGGGCGGTTGGACAGGGTTCATTCCACGAAGCGGCCAATCTCGCAGCACTCTACGAGCTCCCGGTGATTTTGATCGTGGAAAACAATCAGTATGCAATGGGTACGGCCACGCACCGCGCGTTCGCCCAACCGGAGTTCTATCGCTATGGCGTCAGCTACGACATGCCCTCCTCGGTTGCGAACGGGATGGACGTTTTCACCGTGCTAAAGGCCGTGTCCGACCACGCCCGGCTGGCCAGGGAAGGTCGTCCGTCCCTGCTCGAATTCCGCACGTATCGGTATCGCGGTCACTCGATGAGCGACCCGGCGAATTACCGGACGAAAGACGAGCTGGATCAAAAGAAGGAGGAAGATCCCATCATCCTGCTCAAAAGCTATATGCTGGACCATGAGATGTCCACCAATGACGATCTCGACGCCGTTGACGAAGACGTCAAAAAGGAAGTGTTGGAGGCGGTAGAGTTCGCCGAGAAGAGCGACTTTCCGCCCATCGAATCCATCTACGAAGACGTGTACGTACAGGAAGACTATCCCTTCCTTACCAACGGCTATGCCGATCGGAGCAAGAGGTAACATCCATCATATCCGACGTTAGAACGATCGAACGTGTCGAATACGAAAAATGGCTGAACTACAATTCAGGGAGGCTCTCCGCGCCGCCATGGTCGAGGAGATGGAAAGAGACGAGACCATCTTCTTGATCGGAGAGGAGGTCGCCGAATACAACGGCGCTTACAAAGTCAGCGAGGGCATGCTCGACCAATTCGGGGCGAAACGCGTCATCGACACGCCGATCAGCGAGAGCGGCTTTTCGGGACTCGGTGTAGGCGCCGCACTCGCAGGCCTTCGCCCGATCGTGGAGTTCATGACGTTCAACTTCTCGTTCGTCGCGTTCGATCAACTCGTAAACAATGCCGCCAAAATCCGCTATATGTCCGGAGGCCAGTTCAAGGTGCCGATCGTATTTCGCGGACCGAACGGAGCGGCCGGCCAGCTCGCCGCTACGCACAACACCTCCGTCGAATCCCTGTATTCCTACTTTCCCGGGCTGAAGGTCGTCGCACCCTCCAATCCCGACGACGCGAAAGGACTCCTGAAGTCCTCGATCCGTGACGACGATCCGGTCATCTTCCTTGAGAGCGAGCTCATGTATGGAATGAAAGGCGAGGTCTCGGAGGAAGAAGATTATCTGATTCCAATCGGCAAAGCCCGCGTGGCGCGCGAGGGCGGCGACGTCACCGTCGTTGCTCATCAGAAAAGCTATTGGCTTGCGATGGAGGCCGCCGATGCGCTTGCCGATGACGGCTATGAAGCCGAGGTAATCGATCCCCGCACGATCCGTCCGCTTGACCTAGAGACGATACGAGAATCCGTAAAGAAGACGAACCGGTTGGTGGTGGTGGACGAGAGCAATCCGTTCGCCAGCTTCTCAGCCGAGGTCACGTACCAGATTCAGGAGAGCGTCTTCGACTATCTGGACGCTCCCATAGTCCGCGTCACGGCCAAGGACGTTCCTGCACCTTACGCGAAAAACCTGGTCGACTACTACATGCCGCGCACGGACGAAATCATCGCCGCCGCCAAACGCGTCATGTACGTCTGAGCTCGAGGCCCTCGCCCGATTCAACTGAGAAACCGCCCAAGAGCACACATCGAGACGTGATTTAATGGCAATACCGGTCGAAATGCCCAAGATGAGCGACACCATGGAAGAAGGTGTCCTCGTGTCGTGGCAAGCGGAGGAGGGAGACGAACTTTCAGCCGGAGACATTATCGCCCAGGTGGAGACCGACAAGGCGACGATGGATCTGGAGGTCTACGACGACGGCGTTCTACTAAAGAAAGTCATCCAGGAGGGTGAGTCGGTGCCGATCGGCGGCCTTATCGCGGTGCTCGGCGAAAAGGGAGAGGACGTGTCGGACGTGCTGGAACAATACGCCGGGGAGAGCGCGGCGGAGGAAAAGCCGCCTGAGTCTGAGGAGAAAGAAGAGGAGGACGAGTGGACGGAGGTCGACTTTTCCGATCGAGGCGAGAGTGCGGGTAAAGAATTGGAGGTCGCGAAGCCGGCGGCTGGTGGGAACGGTGCCCAGCCGGTGACGAAGACGGCGCCGGCCCGGCGCGACGGAGATGGTCGACGAAAATCCTCGCCGCTCGCACGACGAATGGCGCAGGAGCACAAAATCGAGCTCGCTCAACTACGAGGCAGTGGACCCGACGGACGCATTATCAAACGCGACGTAGAGGCTGCCATCGAAGAAGGTGTTGCTGAGCCGTCGTTTCGGCCTGCGGTCGACGTGCCCGCCGGCGAGCCCAAGGAGCCCTACGTGTCGCAGGGCATTTCGCAGATGCGGAAAACGATCGCTCGCCGTCTAGCCGAAAGCAAGTTCACCTCACCCCATTTCTATCTGACGGTCGACGTGGACATGGAGAAGGCGGCCGCATCACGGGAAGACCTGAACCGCGCCGCGGAAAAGCAGGGACATCCGAAAATCTCATTCAATGACCTCATCACCAAGGCGTGCGCGCTCGCACTCAAGCGCCATCCAAACGTCAATGCCTCGTACCTCGAGAAGGAGGGCCAGATTCGTCTCTACAATCAGGTGCACGTCGCCGTCGCCGTAGCGATCGACGAGGGACTCGTCACGCCGGTCATTCGGAACGCGGATCGGAAGGGACTCGCACGAATCGCCCTCGAAACGCGCGAACTCGCCGGAAAGGCGCGTGAACGAAAGCTCCAGCCGACGGATTGGGAGGGCTCGACGTTCACGACCAGCAATCTGGGGATGTACGGAATTGAGGAGTTTACGGCCATCATCAACCCGCCGAATGCGTGTATTCTCGCGATCGGTGCAGTCCGCGACACGCCGGTCGCGAAAGACGGTGCCATCGTTCCCGGCAAGCGCATGAAACTCACCCTCTCGTGCGATCACCGCCTGGTTGACGGCGCCAGGGGAGCCGAATTCCTCCGAGACGTCCAGCACTACCTCGAAAATCCCGTGGCGATGCTCCTCTAGCGAGAGTCCGAACGAGAAGTTGCGCTTCCGGCTGCTCTCCCTGCTCTTCTCAACCGACACGTGCAACCCATTACGATCGCCCATCTCTCCGATCTTCACTTCGGTAAGATCGCACATGCCGGCATCGTCAACGCCCTCGTAAGCGAGATCAACGCGCGACGTCCGGATCTCGTCGCGATTAGCGGAGATCTGACGCAGCGGGCGCGTCTGGTCGAGTACCAGGCGGCCTCTGCATTAGTAGAGGCGTTCGAATCACCCACGATCGTCGTTCCAGGTAACCACGACGTGTACCCCTGGTGGATGCCGTTTTCACGAATCTTCAAGCCTCTCGGCCGCTACCGGCGATACGTCTCCGTTGACGATGCGCCTTCTTTCCAGCTGCCCGGCCTCGCGGTCCTTGGAATCAACTCCGCATATGGTCGAACCGTGAAAGGCGGTCGCATCGGGCGTGGCGAACGGGCGCGCATCCCCGAGTTTTTCGACCGCCTGGATAGCGGCGTATTCAAGGTCTTGATCGTGCATCATCATCTCACTCAGATCCAGGCACTGGGACCCCACGACATCGCTCGGAACGCGCGAAAGACGCTCGAGCTGGCCGGCGAAGTGGGCGTCGACCTCGTGCTCTGCGGACATCTCCACGTCTCGCACATCGAGCCCATCGAAATCGTTCCGGAAAAGCACCGCGTCGTGATAGTCAGCGCCGGCACGGCCACCAGCAGCCGCGGCCGACGCAAGCATCGGATGACGAATTTCTACAACGTCATCACCATAGACTCCGCGACCTTCGACGTCGAAGAGCGCCGGTATGAACCGGACACGGAGTCGTTCTTGACGGACTGCACGACGCGTTTCAAGCGGATCTGACGGAAGTCGTTTCGGCATGGCTCGACGCCGATCTTTGCGTCGAGTCGCGAAGACGCTCGCAGGCTTGCGAACGCGACTCGGTCGCCTGTCAGGAGGACGCTGATTTTATTGGAGTTGCGGAGAGTAAACGCCGTGACGTCTTACTTGACATGCATCGGGAGGCCCTCTATTTTTGTCGCCCTTTCGATCGTTCATATCCATCCCACGTATGGGCCATTACCTGGTCACCGGCGCGGCCGGCTTCATCGCTTCACGGGTAAGCGATCTCCTCCTCGAGGCGGGTCACTCGGTCGTCGGCGTGGATGACATGAACGACGCTTATGACGTGCGTCTCAAGGAGTGGCGCCGTGACCGCCTTCGGGATCATGACCGCTTCGTGTTCAAGCACGTCGACGTGCGGGATCGCGACGCGCTCCGGCGCGACGCGTTCGACGGCATTCCCTTCGACGCGGTCATTAATCTTGCCGCGCGAGCCGGTGTACGGCAATCGGTCACCGATCCGGACGTTTACGTCGACACCAATCTGAGTGGTACGCTGAATCTTCTCGAATTATGTCGCGAAGGCGGCATTCGAAAATTCGTGCTTGCGTCGACCTCTAGTCTGTACGGAGCTTCGACAAAAATGCCGTATCGAGAAGAGTTCAATACCGACCGGCCGCTCTCACCATACGCGGCCTCGAAAAAGGCGGCCGAGTCGATGTGCCATGCGTATTCCTACCTTCATGACCTGGACGTGACCGTATTTCGCTACTTCACCGTCTACGGTCCGGCCGGGCGGCCCGACATGGCGCCTTTTCGCTTCACGCAGTGGATTTCCGAAGGCCGGCCGGTCATCGTATACGGCGACGGTTCGCAGTCACGCGACTTCACCTACGTAGACGACGTCGCGCGCGGGACGGTGGCCGGCCTGAAGGAGCTCGGTTTCGAAACGATCAATCTCGGATCGGACAGGCCGGTCGCCCTGATGGAGGCGATCCACATGATCGAGGAGGCCGTCGGCAAAAAGGCCCACCTTGAGTTCGTTCCCCCCCATCCGGCCGACGTCACCTCGACGTGGGCCGACATTTCGAAGGCGGACCGCCTACTCGGATGGCGACCGCACACCGATTTGCGCCGCGGAATTGCGAACATGGTCGAATGGTATCGAGAAAACCGCTCCTGGGCGAGCAAGATTTCGACGTGAGCTAGTCATCTCATCTCATTCCGCGACCCATCCTAACGGGGCTGTGGCGATGGCGCGACCGAGCAGCACCGGCCTCGTCGTCGACCAGGCCCGCTATTTAACGAGCGTAAACCTGCCACTCCCTGAGTAGGATGCCGTCGCTGATCGAGCGATCACGCGGTAGACGTAAACTCCCGATGGCAAGTGTCTCGCATCCACTTCGATTCGGCGATTTGTTCCACCGTTTATCCCGCCTGCGTCTGAGGAGATCACGCGCCTGCCGGTCACGTCAAAAACGTCGACGGACACGCTCGCCGGCTCAGGGAGGTCAAATGAAATCTGCGTCGTCGGGTTGAACGGGTTAGGAAAGTTTCCGTGAAGCGCGAACACGGCCGGTAACGTCGTCGGATCTTCGTCGGACACAACCGTATGCGCATTGAGTCGGTCTCCCTCGCTCGAAACGACCAGCGCCTCCTCAGTCCCGGCAGCGACGAGGACGATCGCCGTAAGCCCACTGAGGCGCCGGAGATCGGCGCGGTGCGAGACGATGTCATCACCGCTCTTAATGTCGAATTTGAGAAGGTCCGGGGGTACGTCTATGTAGGATTCGAGAAATCCACCGGGCCTTATGCCCGAAAATGACATTTCCGCAGGCGTTCCCTTGGAGAACGAGACGTCAAGTGACGTGCCGTAGCCGTTGAACAGGTTGATTTGCGCGTTCTCCTCGACGCCCTGATCGACCGTGGCCTTCGCGTCCCCATAAACGAAGATGCCTCGCCGCAGGCCGCTTCCTCGGCCGGTGGCAACGACGACGTAATCCTTCCCGGATGCCAGCAACAAGGGCTCGCGGATCACGTCGATCCCATCCTCTTCGAGGCGAAATTCGTGATCACCGGGCCCCAGCCGCAGGTAGGGGGTCGCCTCTCGTGGTTGTAGGCCGGCGAAAACGACGTCGTCATTGATTCGGAGGTCCACGGACTCGGCCGGTGCGTCATGTACGAACTGAACTCGCGAGAAATCGCGCGCGCCCAATTCCAGTCCGACCGTAAAGAAGGTGGAATCGGACGAGAGGCCGTCCACGACGTCCGCCGTCTGGATGAATACCGCCGACACGCCGTCGCTGGTCACACGGGCGTTGTCGTACTCGGAGGGTGAGGCGTGTAGTCTCCAACCAGCATCCGCCTCCTTCGTGCTCCTTCGGATCATCCGCGTCCGGCGAACCGACGTATGCTCCGACAACTCCGTCGCGAGAAACTCCAGCGTAAAGACCTGGCCGGGCGGAAAGTCTTGGCTGGACTGAATGACCCAGTGAAACGGAGCCGTGTCATCCAAAACGATGTCGTCCCCGCCGCCGATCGGAAAGCCGCGCAGCCCGCCCGGTGGTTTGTCGTCGTGCGCGACCGTGACTGAAAGCGCAGCCGACGCGGGGGTTTCTTCCTTGAAGACGAGCGCGACCGGGCGATAAACGGCATGCGGATAGTCGGCCCCCACGGGAAAAAGGAAGCGTCCATGTGGCTTGGTGAAGGGATTTGGCTGGCCTGCATCGACGTCCCTTCGGACGCCTCCGACTACGTGACTTACCACGGAAGTCGACGCTTGGCTGAATCCGTCACCGTTTGAAGGCAGGACAAGCACGTTATGGCCTGTCCGGACGAGACCCTGTGCGAGTTCGAGGTGGTTGACTCCCAGCAGGACACCCTTCGCATCGTTTGACCGGATGTTTAGCGAAGGTCCCGACGTTACGCCGGCAACGCTATCGAGGTTCACGGTGAGTCGATTAACGGCATCGTCGGTCGATGACGGATCGTCCTCGGACGAAGAGATAGTGAGAACCTGGTCGCCTCCACGCATAATGAGATTCGGGAGACCGGACACGTAGTGGTCGGCGTTCGCGTCGAGGATCCGGTTCGGACCGCCAAGCGATCCGTTGACGGTGACGTTACCTCTGGCGCTTAGAATGTGACCTTGAAAGATGCCGTTTATGATGGACGCGCCCTCCACGGATACGGCGAGTACGCCGTTCGCCAGGGCGCCTGTTCTCACGAGGAAATCTCCGCCTATTTCCAGAATTCCTTCCATGTTCGACGTAAGTCGGCCGGCGGCGACGTCCGTGACGGAATCCACGAGAAGCGTCGCTCCGTTAAGGTCGAAAGACGACTCCTCGGTGAAGTGATCGATGATCAGTCGATCTACTCGCCGAAGCCCGTGAAGACGGAAATGCCGCGGGGTGTCCGAGGATAGGTCCCCCATACGAACGACGAGATTGTCGATGTCGGCATCGCTGGGAAAGGTTCTATTGTCCGATGAAAGGTCACCCGCCTTTCCAAGGTAAGTAAGCGTGATCGGCCCTTCCGTGAGATAGGACGTGCCATCGGCGAATCGCGGCATCGGCTGCCGCTGGTAGTCAACGAGAACCTCGCTGCCGGCTGCCATGCGAATGGAACTCCCGGCGGCGTCGAAAACTCCCGAGACGAGGCGTAACTTCCGCTGGACTCTCACGGACTGACTCAGGCGAATCGTATTTTCGCTTCCCGACGCCCCCATTCCACCATCTATGATCAGATCGCGAACCTGGGAAGGGAGCTCCGGACCTGTGTTTAGCGCTTTTGCTATCGACCGGCCGTCCGTATAATAATAGACGTCAATTTGACCACGCAGCACCGGAGATAGGTGTGGGACTCCATTCGCGCTGCGGACCAGGCTAATGCCATCCTCTAGAACGAGTTGTCCGGGCGCTCCCGATAAACTGCCCGACGCGAACGTGATCCGGTCTATTACGGTGAGCGTGCGCGGAGCCCCGGTAAGCAGGACGTCGCCCTCCAGTCGGAGATTCGGCAACCACAAGTTCGCGTCCAGTTGAATCGTTCCCGGGGCCTCGAAGACGACTTCACCGTTCTCTTCCGGGTCGACCGACGATGCCGTAATCATCTGAAATAGGCCTCCCGCCGCTATGAGACGCGGAGTATCTCCTGCCAGCAAAAGATCGTTGTCTCCGAGATCGGTCACTCCTCCTAGGAGTTGAACGCGGCCGGCACGAATCGCAACCGGCGCGTTCGTTCGCGATCGAATCGAAAACACGCTTGGCGCATTCGCGTCCCCGATCACCAGGTGTGGAACCGATACGTTTTGCGAAAACTCTGCGTCCAGATTACCGGGAACGACAACCGTGCCCCCACCGGAGTACGTTCCGCTACGAACGGTCCACAACCGTCCCGCGAGATCGAGCGTGTTTCCCGACAAATCGAGCGAGCCGCTGTCATGCACCAGGCTCGAGGTAATGCGAAGCGTCCCGCTCAGGCGAACCACGTCTGACGTCCCCCCCGCGAGTTTCAAGCGCGGCAGCACGGTCTCCTCGCCGCCAACCAAGCCGTTTCCGGCGAATACGAGATGGCCCCGTCCTTCCGCATCCCAACGTGCTCCCGTCGCATTGGACAGCTGTGCACCGCTGCTAAGTACGACGTCGAAGGGACCAGTCTGGACGTTCCCCTGGTCGACCCGAAACTCCTCCGATATGCCCAGGACGCTTCGAAGCTGAAGCCGCGTATCCGCACCGTCCTGCCAATATGATCCGACGTCCTGATTGACCGGGAGCTTCAGTGAGAGGTGCCCCCGAATCAAGTTCACGGCACGGACGGAGCCCGCCGCATCGGCTTCGACCGTACCGGAGGAGCGTACGGTAAAGTCGTCGAGCCACGACCTGTTCGACACCGTACCTCTCACGGTGCCCGTACCCTCAATCAAGAATTCGCCGTGTCCTATGCTGCCGTCGATGACGTGTTCGGAGTCAGCGCCGCGCGCGGAAAGGGTGTAGCCGGCAATGTCGACATTAGTCGTCGCTCCGACAGTCACGTTTCCAGACAAAATCACGTCATGAAGTATACGCAGGGTACCGCGCTCCCCTGAGAGCGTCTCCAGATGGATGGTTAGATTTCGGACGTTTCCCGAAGAGAGTTCGGCGCCCGCGTCCGCCGTGTCGGTGACGCGTCCATAGTAGCTCACGTCGAGACCCGCGGGCGCATCGAGGTTGCCCGCCCCCGAGACGTTGGCGACGATACCCCGTCCGTCGGGCTCCCCGGAAAAGTTCTCATCGCCGAGATTCCTGCTCACGTGGGGCATGTCAAGCTCCGGCGATAGAACGAGTGATGCCGACGGGGCCACGACCAAACTGCCGCGCTGAAGCGTGAGAACGCCTGATTGCGTGATACCCGTACCGACGACCGTCACGCCGTCGTCCTCGTTACCCAAATTTATTAGAAGGTTTCCGACTACGCCGCTTCCTTCGAGCGTCTGCGCCGATCCCGTCGGGCCGCTAAATTCGACGGACTGGGATGATCCCGTTAGGAGGCGACCGGATAGTCGAGCAGCCGAACTCGATCCCACGAGGCGGAGCCGACCGCTTACCATCGTGAGACGGCTATTGTCGGCGATCACCAGATCACCGGTGAGATTGGTCGGTGTGGCGGCAATCAGGTCAATGCCTGCGCCCGAGATCGACAGGTGATGCATTACGAGATTCGGCCCCGTTTCAAATCTCTGAATCCGGTCGCCGACGAAAGCGATTTCTCCTTCGTCGACTTGAACCGCGCCACCCGCCCGAACAAAATCTCCAACCAGGCTCAGGGTCGCGGCTTCGATCGTCAGCGTCGTGCCCGACCGCTGGCGATAGTCACCTGTAACGCGTGTAGCGTCCGTGATGCTAAAGGAGCCGCCTTCCATCTGGAGATCGCCGTTGACCTCGAGCGAACCGGCGTGGGTAAGACGGCAGTTGACCTTGATCGTGCCCTTGACGACGCCGATTGCATCGAGGTGCAGACCCGCCGGCGGCCGGCACTGTATCCCCCCCTCGATTTCTTGATCGGCGACACCGGACTCCCCACTACGGGCTTCAAGACTCGGGAGGAACCCGTCACCGGTTATCCTGACGTCGCCGGCAAGGACGACGGTTCCGCCCGAAATGCGTCCCGTGTTCGAATGTGTAACCGGTGATGTGAGTAGAAGCTCATGGGAATCCAGGTCCACGGTACCCGTGTTCTCGAAAGTGTTCTCCAGCGTGACCGTTATCATGCCTCCGGCTTCGTCGCCTACGAAGATACTTCCGCGGTTGATCACGTCGTCCTGGAATGTCGAGCTTCCTCGAATCTCCATTCGGCCCTCATTCAAGATACCCCCGGCAAACGTCACGTCTCCGGAAAGGAGTAAGCTGGCGTTCGTACGGTTCACGACGTGGAGTGCGATCGGTGGGTTCGCCGGAATAGATCCCACGGACAAGACGCCGAAGTTCGCGGCATGAAGCTCGGCGCTCGAACCCGATACGTTCGGTGGTGTCAAAATCGATCGCAGTATGAGTCCTCCTCGGTCGGCGACTGAAACGTCAACGTCAGTGGGTGCATTTAGGGCGGTTGCTTCGAGGTGCTCGATCTCTACGATTCCGTCCTGGACGTTTATCAGCTGCAGATCGCCGGAGCCGAATACAGTCACGGACGTGAAGTAGAGAGAGCCGTCGCCCGTCGACGTGATCGCCGCTGCAGCCGGCTCGGTGAACGTCACGTCATTTACGAATCGCGCGGAGCCACTGCCCAATCCTTCAATTCCGCCCTCGACGATGTTGAGGCTTCGCGGAATCGATACCGTGCCCTCCGCGTGGTCGAACACGATGTCGAGTTGATTCGTAGTCGGAAGTTCGGATCCCGCTTCCCGGTCTCCCTGACCCACGTACCGTATCCGTCGAAACGCATCCGGAAATTGGGGGAGACCTTTTAATACGCCCATACGCCGAACGATGGCCGCACCGTCAGGTGGCTGCGTCGGACTGCCTTGAAAAAAAGGGTTGCCGACGGAGCGCCCTATGATCAGATCGACGCCTTCGACGTCAACCGTGCCGGACAGGAGGAGCAGAGAGTGAAGGTAATTCGTGTGTCCTGGAAAATCGGTCGCATTGTTTACGGTCCCCTCTCCGAAGAACAGCTTCGACGTAGAACCAGCGCTGAAGGTGATCGTGCCGGATCCGATGTCAACGACGAACTCGTCCTCAGTTATCCCCACGACGTCGTTCCCTGCAAACGTTTGCAGGACGAAGGTCATTGATTTGTCTTCGGCGCTCGCGCCGGATAACTGCACGCCATCGGCATCCGTGCCTTGAAAGTATTCGCCGGCGGTCATGCAGACGACCGCGCCGCTCGGAAATGACTTGAAGGCATGCTCCAGCGTTCTGACGGCGGTGGAAGCAGACGTCCCCGCTCTCCTGTCGTCTCCATCCGTGGCGTTCAGATATCGGGTGCAGGACTGCGAGAACGCCGCGCTGCCTGTGCAGAGCAACTGGAATACAATGCATCCAATGTAGAATCCAAAGACACCATGGATTCGAAATTTGGATCTTTGCACGATACTGTGGAAATGCGAGACGGCTAGGATATCTAGGTAGTGATCGGGCATCCACTCCACCTTACGTAATACACGTTGCGCCTGCGCGCGTGCCCAACCCTGGGGATGCCCCGACGGAGTTTTTTCTTAGGATGCGTTAGTCAATGGTTGTCTAAATCGTGTACACTATGGCGAATGACGGATAGGGCGTTTACATTACTCCTGCAATCAAAATTTGGAGCAGCGGTCTGATACCTGGGGCTCAAGCTTGAAACATGACGATGTTGTTTCAATGAGTTTGGCCCCCGGCGGCGTCCTCGCCACGCTTGACTTTGGTCTGGCGGCGGGTGAACTTTTGAGCCGATTATGGAGGCATAATCACCGCAGTTCCTCAGCATTGACGCATTGATTCGCCCGAATGGTCGCTCTAAGGAGGATGGTGGAGAAGGAGAGCGCACGATACGATGACCGCGGGCTCCCGCACCACCTACTTGCAAATTCCCGATTCGAGAGCCGTTCGACGTGTTTGGTCGACGGAATACCGACGAACGATTGACAGCCCTTACGCGAAAACCAATACATGAAAAACAACTACAAGGAGGTACGTTCGATGAGCGCAGGCAAAGTGCTACTGCAGATCATTGGGAAGACGGCCGCACTGGCGCTTCTGCTTGTCGCCTTCACGGCGACGACCGCGCAAGCGCAGGACGTTTGCTACGTTGACACGGGGGGCGACAATGCCCAGGACGGCCAAACGCCGGCGACGGCGAACCAAACGATTGCCGGCTGTCTGGCTGAAGCCTACGTCGTAGACGGCACGATCATCAGCATCGAGGCCGGGACGTACGGCGAAGCCGCGGTGACCGTATCCGAAGATCTGATCTTCGAGGCACGGGAGACCGGTTCGTTCAACCGGGTCCTCATCGACAACGGCGTGACGATTGAAGCCGACGTCATTTTCCGCCAGGATACGCAGGCAAGTACGGATGGTATTTTCCGCATCGGCGATGGCGCACTGGGCGCCAGCTTGAACGTCTCCAATGGATCTCTGACGATTCAAGATCCGCATGCCAGCGGCCGGGTTCAGATTCCGGCCGGTGGGACGGTCACGCGTGACAACGACACCCAGGTGACCGGCGCAGTCACCTACCTCGGTGCAGCGAATGTCGTCTATACCGACAACGACGCTACGGTTGCCGATATCAGCGCCGGCGGTGAGTTCCCCAGCAATTTCGCCGGAGGTTCTCTGAACGTCAACATCGCAGATGACAACGTATTGTCGTTTTCGTCCGCCTCGGGCATTGCCGACCTTGACGTGGCGGCGGGATCGGAGCTCGCCGGAACGATCGTCGTCGATCAGCCGATTGACGTCGCCGGTCCTGGTATCGTCGGCAACCTCGACGTCCAGGATGACGTGACGATTTCCGCCGACGCTGCGGTGACCGGCGTGAACATCGCCAATGACAACGACATTACGTTCGCCCTTGGAGCGAACACGCTTACCGTGAACGGCGATTTCATTCGTCTCGGTGGCGTCTTTACGTCCGCATCCGGATCAGAGCTGGCATTCCGCGGTGACGCGAGCGGTGCGACCTTTGGCCCGGGTCCGAACTTCGAGGTCGCGACCGTTAGCGTCGACAAAAATGGACAGACTCTCGAAATCACGGAGGACGTTACCGTCAATCAGACGGGTCAGCCCTCATTCACCGTAGCTGCGGGCACGACCGTCGACTTCGCTGGAAATCAGGTCAACATCGACGATGGCGGGACCGACATTGACGGTACGCTGACGAATCTTTCCACGATTGTGTATCGGACCGCCGGTGCGGGCGTCCGTGGCGACGGTGTATACGGCAACATCCTCGTCACGACGGCGGATGGTAACGACGTCGTCGTGGGTGCGGCGGGTAACGAAAACATTCGCTTTGCCGGTACCCTCACCTTGCTTTCGGGCGGCATCACGGTAGACCCTTTATCGCATGACCTGTCACCTTTCGGCGATGAAGCGGCCGTCTCCGTGAATCTCGCGACCGCGGGTCAGGAAATCACCGGATCGTTCAATGCTCTAAACAACGAGTACGACCTCGAGTATACCGGCGACATGGGTACTGATACGCTCGCGGTCGGCTCGGAATTCGCCACCGACGACATCAAGGATCTGACGTTTAACGTCGAAAACGGCGTCGTCGACGCGACGGGGGCTCCGGACGGCACGATTTCCGGCAACGTCGCATTGAACGACGGCGCAGCGGCGGCCTATACCGTCATGTTGGACGGTATCGTGACGATCCAGGGCGCACTGACCGTGGCCGACAATGCAACGCTCGATGCCATAGACGTTTCCCTGGAAGGCGCTTCGAACAGCGTGATCGGGACCGTCAGTGCAGCCACGACGCTGCATCTCGGAGACGGCGTGACGCTGACGGGGACGACCGATAACGCGTTCGCGTCGACTATCGGCAGTGTCGAGGTCAACGGTAACGCGACGATCGAAGACGTCCAGTTAATCGCCGGGAACGTCACGACGAACGCGCTCGCGAACCTTACGATCGGTCTCGCCGACGAGATGTCGATCACCGGAAACGTCGTCCTCGACGGCGCTTCGGCGACGCTAACTTCCGACGTGAACGTCAGTGGAAGCGTGAATGCGAATGCAGGAACGCTCGCGTTCGGAGCGTTTGACGTCAACCTTGACGGCAGCTTCGTCGGAATGGCCGGCGTCAGCTACACGTCCTCTGGCGGCGTCCTCTTCTTTACGACAGACGGTAGTCTACTGACGCTCGCCGGTGAAGCCATTCCGAACGTAACGCTCGGAA
>CAZMXY010000016.1:40837-44811 GCA_964570345.1 uncultured Rhodothermales bacterium
GACGGTAGTCTACTGACGCTCGCCGGTGAAGCCATTCCGAACGTAACGCTCGGAAGCGACGTGAACATCGACCTCGGAAGCGCCGGTGAGATATCCGGCGCGTTCGTCGAGGAAGGCGCAGCCGATGTGGACGTTGCCGGCTTCGACCTCGTTCTTGGCGGTGTCGTCAGCTCGGACGGAGGCCCGTTCGTTCTCGCGACGGGTGGAGGCACGCTCACGTTTAACAGCACGACGCTGACGCTCGACGGCAACGCAACGATCGCACCGCCGACGACGATAGCCGTAGGCGAAACGTTGACGATCGAAAGCGTCGATTCCGCCGACGACCATACGCTGACCGTCTCCGACGACGTCATGCTGAACGGCACACTCGCTCTGAATCAGCATCACCTTCATCTCGCCGGCGGCGACCTGGTGAACGATGGCGGAGTAGTTACCGCGAGCACCGGTGTGGTCGTCTTGGACGGCGGGAACGTCGAGGCGAACGGTACGCTGACCATTCCCAATCTTACAACCGAGTCCGCTGCGGTACTCGGGATCGCAACGAACGGCACTCTTACGGTGTCCGGGCTGCTGACCCTGAACGCCGGCCTTAGTGAAAACGACGCGGACGATCATCTCGTCATCGGTGATGGTGTGACGATCACGATCGGCACGGCGACTCCGCTCGCCGATGCGCCCGATTTCGAAGGTTCCGTAAACCTCGTTTACGGAGTCGTCACGGATTCAGGAAACGAGATTCCGGCCGCAGGCGAGGGTACGGTTACCGACGTGGACGTCGACGCCGCCGTTGAATTACAGACGGATCTTACCGTGAACGGCACGCTTGCCCTCGCGGCACCGATCGACAATAATACGGTGGGAGTAGCTCTCGTTCTTGGTGAGGGCGCCACGCTGCGACTCGAAGGCGATAACGGTACCGTGTTAGCCGCTGCCGATATCGATGCAACGACGTACACACTCGTCTACGCAGGCCCGACCGACACCATCACGGACGTAGAGTTCGTCGACGGGGCAACGGTCACCGAACTCGTGATCGACGTCGGAGCCGGAGACGAAATCAACAATTCGCTCTCGGGCGGGAACGAGCGACAGGTCGCCGATCTCACGATCATGAGCGGCACGTTTGATCTCAACGCGTTCGACTTCAACGTCGCCGGTGACCTGACGATGGCCGGCAACGATCTCATCAACAGTGGCGGTGCCGACGTCAACCTCACGTTCGTAGGCGGAGCCGACCAGGCATTGACACTTACGCAAGCGTTCGTGCCGGAGGACATCCACGTCGAACTGGCGAAAGACGGTACGTCGCTCCTCACGGTCACTGGTGGAAACGTCAACCTGAACACGAACGTCCAGACACTCTTTCTGAACGGTGGGATTGTTCAGACCGGGGCGACGTCGGAAATCTTTCTCTATCAGGATGCGAACACGCACGGATTTGAGCGCAACGTCGACGAGGTAGCCGGTGAAGTTAGCCACGTCGCAGGGAACATAACGAAGCGCCTCTTGCAGGGCAATCCGTTCGGTACGTTCGTGAACGGCGAGGGCAATACGGTAGACCGTTCCGCTCGATTCGAATACCCTTCGGGTTCAGCCTCGGGTGAATATCGTCCTTTCGTTCTGACGTACCGCGACGACATCGTGAGCTCGTCGAACATTACGGTTAATCACCAGAACACGAATCCCGGTGGTACGAGTGGGATCCCCGTCATGGACGACACCGGCCTCTTGATCGGAAACTATCCCGATTTCTTCTGGCTGGTCGATGCAACAACGAGTCTGGGCCAGTCACAGGCCTTCGACATCGAGATGACCGCGACGGAGATCGGCATTCCGTTCACGGATGAGGCCGATCTCCGGATTATCCGCCGCTTCGACGGCGATGCTACGACCAATTCGTGGTCGATTCAGGGATCCGCGTCGAACTACTCGAACTTCGTGTCGGTCGACGCCGAAGGCGATACGACGGCCGTCGTTCGAGTCGAGAACAGCACCGGTGGTATCGTTACGCAGGGTGCTCGGTTTACCCTCGGCCTGCCGTCGCGTGGACCGGTGTTCGCCTCTGATACGCCCGATACGCTGATCGTGAACGTAGGCAGCATCCTCGAGGAAACCATCGTCGCCGAAGCTCAGGACATCGGCTTGACGATCACGTACGGCCTCGATGGCGCACCGGACTTCGTGTCGATCGGCGCGGACACGGGTGTGCTCACGGCTGCGCCGGTTGAAGGCGATGCCGGTTCGTATACGTTCGACATCATCGCGGACGACGGCTCCGACACGGCGACGTTTACTATGACGCTCATCGTGACGCAGGCCTTCAGCATAACGCCGTCGGCCGTTGCGGATACGACCATCATCGACGGTCAGACGCTAACGATCGACTTCGACGTGGATCCGGAGACGGAGGTTACGTTCGGGGTCGATCCCGACACGACGGCCAATGCCGCCATCGACGCCGTAACGGGTGTCTTCACCTTCACGCCGGACACGAACCAGGTGGACTCTACGTTCGCGTTCACCGTGTTTGCCGCCACCAGTACGGACACCTCGAGCGTGACGTTCAACGTTACGGTTGAAGAGGCCGTCATCTTGACCGGTGACGCGAATGGTGACGGTGTCCTGTCGCTGTCGGACGTGTCGCTTGTGCTAGCGGCCGTCATAGGTGACACGACGCTGAGTCCGTCGGCTGAGATCGCCGCGGACGTCTCCGGCGCTGCCGGCGTCTCCGCTTACGATGCTGCGCTCATGCTGCAATGCATCGCTAACGAAGGACCGATCGTCGAGGATACGTCGGTATGTGGCTTCCCGGCCGACGGCGCGGGCAAGTCGCAAATCGTCGCCACGTCCGACATCGCCTGGGGTGAGATGGAAGGCTCCGAGGGTACGGTCAACGTGCCCGTCCTTCTGACCGGTACGGTGAGGAACGTGTACTCCGTCGACTTGACGGCCACGGTCGACCTCGCCTCGGCGAAACTGACCGCGGTAAGAGGAAACCTGCCCGACGGCTGGCAGCTCACGTGGAACGCGAACGAGGAGGCGGGTACCGTCCGCATCGTTGCGGTTGGCGCTTCGCCTATCTCCTACGAAGGGGAAATTGCGCGCCTGGTCTTCGATCTCAACGACAAGGAGACCGGTATTAACATGACGGGTGAAGCCTTCGTCAACGAGAACTCGGCGACGCAGCTGGGTGACGTTAGCGTGATGGAGATTCCCACCGAGTTCGCCCTCGGCGACAACTACCCGAACCCCTTCAACCCGACGACCACGTTCACGTATAGCCTGCCCGAAGCAAGCCACGTAACGGTGGAGGTCTACGATGTGTCCGGGCGCCTCGTCCAGACGCTTGTGGACGCGCAGAAAGAGGCCGGGCGTTACGACGTAAGGTGGGATGGCCAGAACAGCGCAGGTTCACTGGTAGCATCCGGATTGTACCTGTATCGCATCAAGGCCAGTAGCTTCACGCAAGTGAAGACGATGATGCTGGTCAAGTAAAAGGAATGCCAGGTGGCGGGGCCCCGACGGGGTCCCGCTGCCGGCCTTTTACAGAAGAAGCATCAAGACAGCAATCACCTTAGGGTAGGAATAAACATGCAGAGATTGACGACCAAACTCTTCGGCCTGATCGCGGCGGGAATTGCGGTATTGCTCTTCGGAGCGACGCCCAGTCTGGCCCAGATCACAGTAAGTCTGCCGAATACGACGGGAGCGTCGGGTTCTTCAGGAACGATAGCCGTTACGGTGGAGGACGACCTGAGTGGTGAAGGCGTCCTCTCCTATGACTTCACGGTCACGTTCGACCCCAGCGTCGTTGAAATCACGGGATTCAGTTCATCGGGTACGCTCTCCGAGGACATGACCATCACGTCGAGCTCGACCGCCAACAGCTTCCGCGTGGTAGCCGCCAGTGCGTCGGAGCTCGAGGGCTCGGGCACGCTCGTTAACCTTGAGGCCGACTTCGTCGCATCAGG
>CAZMXY010000017.1:0-29321 GCA_964570345.1 uncultured Rhodothermales bacterium
ACCGGCCGGGCTCCCTATCGTCCGCCGGCCTCGCCTTACCGCGATCACGGTGAGTGAATATTTATTGCGGAGTCCGAGCTCGGCCAGCGTCTTGCCGGCGACGGGGGCCCGCTCACGCACCGCGACGGCGCGGGTGTGCAGACCTTCTTCATCGAGTCCCTGCAACACCATCATGTGTGCTTCCTGGATGCTTCCGCGGATCACGCCGTAATCTTCGGCTCGAACCAGGTTGACCTGCCGGGCGACCTCATCGGGCGGAATCATGTACGCTCCCAGCACGTGCGAAAAGAGGCGCACGGAGGTTTCGAGCTCTTCGGGGACGACGATGTCCGCCCCCTCCTCCTGCAAGCGTTGGACGTCGGCTAAGAATCGACTTCGCGCGAAAATCTGAAGCGTCGGATTCTCGTAGCGCGCCAGACTGACGATGCGTGACGTCGCCATGCGGTCGTTAATCGCGACCAAGAGCACTTTCGCCGTGCGCACGCCCGCACTCTCCAGGATGGGAAGCCGGCTCGCATCGCCGTACATGACCGGAATGCCCTCCTGCTCGCCCGTTGAGACGGACTCGGGATTCAGCTCGAGCACGACGAAAGGAATGCCGGTGTTCTTGAGCACGTGTACGAGCCGGCGGCCGGCGGGTCCGTATCCGATGACGATGACGTGATCGTCGCGCTTCGGATGCCCGGCGTCGGCCGGTTCGTTCGCGTCGCTGCGCCCGACCGGAACGAAGCGGCTCACGCGTTCTCCGACGCGAGGCGCCACCCGCATCATGAACGGCGTAACCGCCATGAGGAGGAAAGCGACGGCGATGAAAGCCTGTTCACCGTCGGCCCCCAACCCCGCCGGGGAGAGCCCGACCTCGGAGCCTGCGCGTTCGAGGACGAACGAGAATTCCCCGATCTGTGCGAGGGACAGACCGGCGATGGTGGCGATCCGGGTCGGATAGCCCAGCGCCAGAATCGTCCCCGTCGTCGGAATGATCTTGAAGAGCATGACGGCCAACGCGATCAGCGTGATGAAGAACAGGTTCTCGAGCATGAATTCGACGTTGAGGAGCATGCCCACCGAGACGAAGAATACGGCGTAGAAGATCGTGCGCAGCGGCAGGATCTCGCTCAATGCATGTTCTCGAAAGCGGCTTTCACTCACGACGAGGCCTGCCAGAAAGGCGCCCAGCGCGAGGCTGATGCCGGCCATGCTCGTGATCCAGGCGGTTCCGAAGCAGATGGCGACGACGGTGAGAAGAAACAGCTCCTGACGCCTCGTACCGACGACCCATTCGAGAATGCGCGGCACGACGAGCCGGGCGAAGAATACGACTCCGACGACGACCGCGATCGCACGGAGCAGTACGATGCCGACGTCGAGCGGCGTCTGATCGTCACCCCCCAGCAGAGGAACGAGGAGCACCATCGCGATGATGGCAAGGTCCTGGAAGATCAAAATGCCGAGCGAGAGCCTGCCGGAGGGCGTATCGGTCTCCGCCCGCTCACTCAGCAGCCCCAGTACGATGGCCGTACTGCTGAGTGCGACGAGAAAGCCGCTGAAGACTCCCGTCCTCCAGTCCACGCCGAAGAAGAGGAGAACGACGACGGTGACGGCGACCGTAATCCCCACCTGAAGACCCCCTCCGGTTACGATGAAGCGGCCGATCCCTCTCAATTCCTCCAGGCTGAATTCGACGCCGATCGTAAAGAGGAGCAGGATGACGCCGATTTCCGCCAGCTGATTGACGAGTTCGATGTCCTTGACGACGCCGAGGGCGTACGGGCCGACCAGCGCGCCGGCGATGAGAAACCCGACCACCGGCGACAGCCGGATCCGATAGCACACGTAGGCGATCAGAACGCTGACGGCAAAGAGAGCCACCAGCTCTCCGAGAAACGGTAAGGCGAGAGCGACTAGAAACGGCATGGAGTGGAGGTTGACGTCGACTGCGTGGCGCGGCGGGCTCTATGCTCGCTGTCGCGACTTCGCTTTGAAGACGAGGGTAAGCGGTACGCCGCCGAAGCCGAATGCTTCGCGCAGCTTGTTTTCGAGAAATCGACGGTACGATTCGTGAACGCCTTTCGGGTAATTGCAGAAGAATGCGAACACGGGTGGATTCTCGCGGACCTGCGTCACGTACTTGATCTTTACGAATTGATTGCGGTACGTGGGAGGCTTGTGGGCGGCCATCGCCTTCTGCATGACGGCATTAAGCTCGCTGGTGGGGATGCGCTTCCGCCGCTGCCGATCCACCTCGATGGCGTTCGTGAGTACGTCGTAGACTCGTTTTCCGGTGGTGGCCGAGACAAACAGAACGGGGACATAATCGAGCATTTTGATCTGCGCGTAAATTGATCGCTGATAGTCGCGCGCCGTGTTGGTCTCCTTCTCTACGAGGTCCCACTTGTTCACGACGATGACGACCCCCTTTCGCCGCTCTTCGGCCTGCTTCAACACGCGCACGTCCTGCGCCTGCAGCCCTTCGACGGCATCGATCAGCAAGACGGCGACGTCGCACTCCTCGATGGTACGCTGCGTCCGGAGGGTTGAATAGAACTCGACGTTTTCTCGTACGCGCGAGCGCTTTCGAAGTCCGGCCGTGTCGATCAGCACGAGCTCGCGTCCCTCAAACTCGACGATCGAATGAACGGCGTCGCGTGTCGTTCCGCTGATTTCCGTGACGATGGATCGAGGAAAACCGAGTATGGCGTTGGTCAAGGACGACTTTCCGACGTTCGGCTTACCGATGACGGCGATCCGCAGGCGGTCGTCACGCACGTCGTCGGCGACGTCGTCGGGAAGGGCAAGGACGACGTCATCGAGCAGCTCGCCGGTGCCGGTGCCGTTAACGGAGCTCACGGCATAAACCTCGCCCAGCCCCAGCCCGTAAAACACGCCGGCCTGCCAGCGACGCTCGTCGTTGTCGGCCTTGTTGGCGACGACGAAGACCGGCTTGTCCGCCTTGCGGAGGATCGCCGCGAGGGCATCGTCGAGATCCGTAGGGCCGGTGACCACGTCGACGACGAAGAGGATGGCGTCGGCCTCGTCCATCGCGATATGGACTTGCTCGCGGACCGCGGACTCGTACGCCTCGGCGGAGTTCGGCACGAATCCGCCGGTATCGACGACGGCGAAATGACGTCCCGTCCATTCCACGTCGCCGTAGATGCGGTCACGCGTCACGCCGGGCTCGTCGTGTACGATGGCCTGCCGGACTTCGGTCAAGCGGTTGAAGAGCGTCGACTTGCCGACGTTGGGCCGGCCGACGATGGCTACGAGTGGCATCGAGGAGAGCTACAGCGATTCGTTGGAGTGAGGCCGTCCCGAAGGCCGCTCTACTAGAGCCGCTCCTTGCGTTCGAGGTACAGCGCGCGGAACAGCATATACGCCGCCTCGGCCGTTTCGGTTGTGAACCAATAGTTGATTCCGGCCCCGACGGCCGCTCCTGCGATGGGAATCGTCTGGCCGATTTTCCGTCCGACGATGTTTTTCGCGATCTCTCGCGGAACGTGTCGATTCTGATCTCGAAACGTGCCGCTCACCCGGCCTTTGTAGGCCTGGTCGTGGGCGAAGGCGGCGGCGGCGACGGAGACTTCACGCAGGGCGTCGCTCTTCGCCTCCTTTCCGCTCGACGCCGCCACGTTGTAGATGGACAGGACGAGGGGTCTGAACTCCGGGCCTCGCATCGGAAAGCCGTAGGCGCCGCCGATCTGCTGAATCATCCGAAAATTGATGGTAAACAGCAGGGGGATATCCGCCGCGATGAGCACGGCACCGCCCAGGCCCGCGCCCCCGCCCTCAATCGCCGCCAGAATGGTGTTCTGCGTGAATTGAGAGCGTGCCAGTGGATCGAGTCGGTCGATCGGAGCGTTTCGCAGATCTTCGAGCCGAACGGCGTCCATTCCGGCTTTCCGAGCCGCTTCGAGGACGTCGTCGTCCTCGTAGGTCCATTCGGAGGCGTCGTTGAGGAAGGAGAGGAACTGTGAGACGGCGTCGCCGGCCTGGTCGACGAGATCCGGTGGAACGACGCGATCGACGACCCAGTCCATCGGCCGCATGGCCCAGTTGAGGGCCTGCGAGAAGATCGACCCCTCTCCGCCCTGCCATTTTTCGATCTCTCGTCGAACGTTCTTTTCGTACTCGTTCAGGCGCAACTGGCTATCGCTCCCTGCGCCTTCACGAAGGGTGGCGGGTTCGAATCGGAGGCCCGCCGGAGCCCCTTGGCCGGACGCATCGGCTAGTTCATGATCTTGTATTTCTTGAGGAGCCGATACATGGTGGCGCGGCCGATTCCGAGCTCGACCGCGGCCTTGTCGACGTTGCCGTCACAGATTTGGTAGGCTCTTTCGACGGCTTGCCGCTTCAGATCTTCGAGCGAGACGATGTCGTCATCGTCATCGCCGAGGATCACGCCCGCCGGCTCCTCCCCATCGTCGACCCCTATACCGTGATCGGCGAAGGCAAGTTGCGCGGCGCGCGAATCTCCGTCGGCTGCCTGCGCGAGCGTCATCCGATCGATCCACGGCGAGATCGCCGATTCGCCGTGGAGCATGAGATCGGTAGGCTGGATCTCCTCGTCGTCGGAGATCAGGATGGCGCGTTCGACGGCGCTCTTCAGCTCGCGTACGTTCCCGGGCCATGAATATTCGACGATCGCTCGTCGAGCGGCCTGCGACAGGCGCTTGCCGCTGAATTCGGGCCGGCCCTTGACGTAATCTTTGAGAAAGTGCTTACCGAGCACGAGCACGTCTTGTCCGCGCTCCCGAAGAGGCGGCAGCGGGATGGGATACTGGAAGAGGCGGTAGTACAGATCTTCGCGGAATTTCCCTTCGCGAATCATGGGAATCACGTCCCGGTTCGTCGCGCAGATCACGCGCGCGTCGAATTCGATCGTTTCGTTTCCCCCGACCCGCTGGATCTCCCGATTTTGAAGGGCCCGCAGGAGTTTCGCCTGGAGATCGAGATCCAGCTCGCCGATCTCGTCGAGGAAGATCGTACCGGAATCGGCCTGCTCGAACTTACCGATCTTGCGCGCCTGCGCGCCGGTGAAGGACCCCTTTTCGTGGCCGAAAAACTCGCTTTCCATCAGATCGCGAGGTATCGCCGCGCAGTTGACGACGACGAACGGGCCGTGCTTGCGGGGTGAGTTGTAGTGGATGGCTTTCGCGACGAGCTCTTTGCCGGTACCGCTTTCGCCGTGGATCGCGACGGTGATGTCGCCGCGAAGGGCCTTGCTAATGAGGCGATAGACCTTCTCCATCGCCGGCGAATCGCCGATGAGCTCCGTCAGACCGTATTTCCGAGACACTTCGCCGCGGAGCGTTTCGAGCTCGCGCTCCATGGTGACCTTTTCGCGAACGTTTCTTACGACCGTGTCCAGCTTCACGAGGTCGTCCTGGCCTTTCGTGATGTAGTCGTACGCGCCGAGCTTCATGGCATCGACGGCGACTTCGATAGCCCCCTGGGCAGACACCATTACGACCGGAACGTGCGGCTTTCGCTTGCTCATCTGCTTCAGCGCGTCAATCCCCCCGATCCCGGGCATCATGACGTCGAGCAAAACGAGATGCGGTTCTTCGTCGAGGTTCTCGAGCAACTCCTCGCCACTATTGTAGACGTGCACTTCATAGTCATCGGCTTTCTCAAGGCGATAACTTAACAACCGAGAATAGTGTCGATCGTCGTCAACGACAAAGATGCGAAAGCTCATCTGGATTGGGCCCGTGGTGATGACTCGTCCAAAAATACAGGAGGACGGGCGAATGTATCAAATTGATATTTGCGCTGCGCTCGGCACCGCCCCTGGAGTAACGTAGCGTGCAACCAACTTATCCGAAGTATCGGCTGCTGCGAACGATAGATAAGCCGCAGTGGATGAGACCCGGCCGATTCTAGTGCTTCCTTGAATAAGTAAGCGTATGACACCGAGAGTGCCGCTGCGCGTGGCTGCCGAGGCGCAGCGACGAGACGTAGCAGCGCTACGGCGAGGAGCTGGAACGAAGGAAGCTGCGATGCAGCGACGCTCGAATGTACGCGGACTTGTTCAAGGAAGCACTAAATCAGAATCAAACCCAATGTACCGACTGCGAAGCAGTAATATGCGAAATACTGAAGATTGCCCCGTCGGACGAAGTCGAGCACAATCTTGATCGCGACGACGCCGGACGCGAACGCGATCACCATTCCGACGAGAACAGGAACGAGCGCCGTCGTCAATCCGACGTCGAAGAGCTTGACGAGCTCGATGCCCGTTGCGCCGACGATGACCGGAAGCGACATCAAAAACGAGAAGTTCGCCGCTTTCTCAGGCGTGACGTTCAGGTAGAGCGCCGTGCAGATCGTCGAGCCGGAGCGCGAGATGCCCGGAACGAGGGCGGCGCCCTGCGCGATGCCGATGAGGAAGGATTTTGCGGGCGTGAGCGGACCCTCCGGATACGTCCGAAGCTTCGTCAGAATGAGAAGGAGGCCCGTCACGAGCAGCATGACCAGGACCAGGCGCGCGTCACCGAAGGCTTCTTCCAGCGTTTCTTTGAAGAGCAGGTAGACGATCCCGGTCGGAATCATCGTAATCAAAATGAACACGGCGAATCTGAATTCCGAATTTCCGCGATAGTGAAGCGAGAGCTGAGCGGGTTCTCGTAGCGCCAGGATCACGTTCTTCAGGATGCTCAGAATCCGCTCGCGATAGACGGCGACGATGCTGAGCACCGTGCCGAAGTGAACGAAAACCTCGAAGGAGACGTCGTCGGACGGCAGGCCGAGCAGGTATTGCCCGAGCACGAGGTGGCCGGAGGACGAGACGGGTAGAAATTCGGTTAAACCCTGGAGGAGGCCGAGGAGGGCTGCTTCCCACCACGTCATGCGATTTGAGGGCTGTTCATTACTGGGTTGGGGCGATCGAGCCTGTTCAGGCCTCCGGACGGGAGCGGGAAGGTACGCAATCCACCGCGCGATTTACAGCCGGGAGCCTAACGTTGACGTAAGAGCGGGTCAGGAGGGCAGTCCGGGCTCGACCAGAACGACGTCCTCCCGATCGACGACGACGGATCCCGGGTCGGCGCCTTTGGGCTTGCGAACGTACTTTCGCTCGGCCACGATGACCGGCACGAGCCCGCTTCCGCGAGCCTTGCTGAAATACGCCGCGATGGCCGCAGCCTGCTGAATGATCGGACGGCCCGGCCGGGCTGCGCGGCCCGGAAGACGTAGCACGACGTGCGAGCCCGGCGCGCCGCGCGCGTGCATCCACAGGTCGTATTTTTGTGCATGATGGAACGTGAGCTCTTCGTTCTGCCGTGCGTTGCGTCCGACCCAGACTTCGTATCCGTCGCCGAGATCGAATCGTCGGAACGGCACGCGATCGATCGTAGAATCCGCTTCGGGCAGAAAGCGCGCCAGCTCGTCGGCATGCTCTCGCCCGAACGCGCGGATTGCCTTGAGGCCGTCCCTTGCGTGAAGCTCGTCCCTGAGGGCCTCGGCGCGATCGGCGAGCTTCTCGGTCTCGACGAGGCGCCTCTCCGCTTCCTCGCGCGATCGGCGCGTCCGGCGGGCTCGATCATAGTATCGTTCGGCGTTTTCGACCGCACTCTTGGACGGATCGAGCGCGATCTCGATCGGCCGGCTCTCTTCCACGAAGAGATCCTCCATCACGACCTTGTCGGACCCGGGCTTTACGGCCGCCGGATCGGCCATCAACAGGTGGCCCATCCGCTCGTATCGGTCGGCACGGCTCTCTCGCGAGAGTTCCTCCTTCATCCGCTCGGCGCTCGTGCGGTAATGCTCCACGGCCGTTGAGAGGCCCTGATCGAGCGGCCGATAAACCTCGTCGAAACGGATCCGCCCCAGCCGGTTTCGTACGAAGGTACCGACCCCCTCGTCGACCGACCGGAATGGTTCTTCTCGCAGGTGGCCCATGCCGGAAAGCGGCAGCAGGGCGAAGTGAACGGGATCTTTTTCATCCCAATAAATGATCGGGTTGGGCCGTTCGGCGGCCCGCTCCACCTCCTTCGCCGACACGTAGAGGGCGTGGAGCGTGGGCTCGTCCAGAACCGGCTCGGCATCGGGGTCCAGGCCGGTGCGGCGTGCGGCCTCGTCGGCGAGCGTTCGATCGAACAACGGCATCGTGGATGCGAGCGCCTGCCGGAGCGTTCGGCGATGCGCCGCCCATCGTTCGACGAACCGATCGAGGCCTTCAACCGCGGGAGCCGCCCGGGAAGCGGGAGCCGGCAGGCCTTCATATTCCCCGCTTCTCTGAAACGCCTCGCGAACGACGCCTTCTTCCGAGACCAGGAACACGTTTGCGCGAGAACCGAAGAGCATGATCTGAAGACGGAGTCCGCCGGAGAGATCGACGTAGATCATGCGATCGCGATCCGCGATGCGAAGGCCCGAAACGGACCGGCCCACCGCGTCTTCGAAGACGTCGGCGACGTTGCGACGCGCCCTGGATCGGCCCTCTACGCGAAAGACATACTGCATCGGTGCGCGAACGGAGAGGCGAAGCATCGTCTCGATCGAATCGTCCGCGAAGGCCAGCGTCAGCTCGTCCTTCTCCTGCGAAAAGGCGTCGACGAGCGTGAGTCCGTGCAGAAGCCGCTTCCATTCGGCGACGAGCGCGTGCAGCGTGTAGTAGTTCGTGATCATCCGGCAGCGGAGAGAGCATTCACTTCGCGAGCGCGTCGCGACCCGGCGACGTCAGTTTTTACGAGCGTCGCCCGAGACCGCATCCAGCGACCGGCAGATCGCGTCGCAAGCGTCGTCCAGGACGCTCCACGCAAGGTTCAGAGGGGGGGCGATACGAATGAGGCGTTCGGAGTGAAGCGTCCAACCGACGAGCACGCCGTCCTCGAGACAGCGACGGACTACGCGGGCGGTCGTTCCATCGTCACGAATCTGCAAACCCAGCATGGCGCCCTTTCCGCGTATATCTTCGATGAGGGGATGACGAAGCCTCCGGCGAATTCGCGCTTCGATTTCCAGGGCGCGCGCGGGGAGTGCCTGCTCGATGAGCTCCTGGAGGGCCGCATGCGCCGCGGCGCACGATACGGGGTGGCCCCCGAAGGTCGTCACGTGGCTTAACGGCGGATCTCGACGAAACGATTCGAGAATCTTCGCACTCGAGATGAAGGCTCCGAGCGGGAAGCCGCCCCCGAACGCCTTGGCTACCGTGACGACGTCGGGGACCACGCCGAAGCCTTGAAACGCGAAAAGTGCGCCGGTGCGGCCGCATCCGGTCTGCACCTCGTCGAAAATGAGCAGTGCGCCCGTGTCCGTGCACCGGGTTCGGAGCGCCTCGATCCAACGACGAGATGGGACGCGTATGCCGCCTTCGCCCTGAATGGGCTCCGTAATGACGCAGGCGGTTTCGCCATCGATCGTCCGGAGGGCGGCCACGTCGTCGAACGGTAGAAATTCGACCCGGGGAAGGAGCGGTCGGAACGGATCTCGATAGACCGCGCGCCCGGTCACCGAAAGGGCACCGTGCGTGTCGCCGTGGTACGAACCTTCGAATGCGATCAATTTGGATCGACCCGTATATTTCTTGGCGAGCTTCAGTGCGCCCTCGTTCGCCTCCGTGCCGGAATTCGTAAAATAGACCGTCTGAAGGTTCTCGGGGAGCTGCTTCGCCAGGAGAGTCGCGAGATCGACCTGCGACTGCTGGATGAACTCGCCGTAGACCATGACGTGCGCATGGCGCGCGATCTGCTTCGTCACGGCTTCGACGACGCGCGGATGACCGTGACCCAGGGACGATACGGCGATGCCGCTGATGAAATCGATGATCCGGCGCCCGTCACGAAGATGGAGGAACGGGCCCTCCGCCCTGTCGATGACGAGGCCCAGCGGATGGTCACTCGTCCAGGCGACGTGCCGGCGAAACCGCGCTTCGAGATCTGTCCGCATGTTCGGTTGCGATTGTTCGCCGGCGAACACCTCGTGTGCTGTGACGGACACCGACGAGGTGACCTACCCTGTGATTCGGCATGCGACGCTCCGGAGCGGGTAGTGGCACAGGATGTGCCTGCTATCCGTAGTATACCATATGGTATCTTCTGTGCCCATACCCATCATGACTCGACGACGATGATCGATCTTCGAAACATCACCAAGTCCTACTCGCACGGATTCAATCGCACGTTCATTCTCCGCAACGTCAGTCTCGACGTCCGCGCGGGCGAATTCGTTTCGATCATGGGACCTTCCGGTTCCGGAAAGTCGACCCTGCTCCACATTCTCGGCATGCTGGATGAGCCGTCGGCCGGAGAGTACCATTTCCTCGGTGAACCGGTACACGCCATCAGTGCGCGAAAGCGGACGGAGCTGCACAGGGAATACATCGGATTCGTTTTTCAGGCCTATCATCTCATCGACGACCTGACCGTATTCGAAAATCTCGAGACGCCGCTGTTGTACAAGGGCGTACGCGGCACCGAAAGGAGGGGCCTCGTGGCCGAAATGCTCGATCGATTCAACGTGGTGGCGAAGAAGGACCTCTTTCCGAGCCAGCTCTCGGGCGGCCAACAGCAACTCGTCGCCATCGCCCGCGCGCTGATCATCAACCCGAAACTGATCCTGGCAGACGAGCCGACCGGGAATCTGCAATCGGCGCAAGGAGAGGAAATCATGGAAACGTTCCGGCGGTTGAACGAGGATGACGGTGTGACCATCGTCCAGGTAACCCATTCGGAGGCGCTGGCCGCGTATGGGTCGCGCATCATCCATCTTCTCGACGGACGCGTCGAACGTGAGGAAGGGACGCGGCCGGCGTTCGACTCGACGGCGGCGAGCGACCCATCCGGCGACGACACGTCCGCGACGCTGCGGGCACACGCATCGTGAGGTAAACCATGAACCAGATCTGTGTTCGCATTCCGGACCTGCGAGAAGCTCGAACGGTGGATCTCGAGGTCACCGTCGCGGGAAAAACACATTTCATGAACTATCGAGTCGAGTCTCTCGATTGGAGCGACGTCGGCGAGTCCGGACGAATCGACCGGCTGCGCGAGTTCGTTCGCGGCTACGACCGGCAGTGGGAGCTGGTCAGCATCGGGCGGCCGTCGGACGCGCTCGTTCCGATCACGTTTCGGCGACGGCGCGCGCGTTAAGGCTCGACGGCATCGAGGAGTCGGCCCCGCGACGACGACGTACACGCCCCCCGCGGGAACAACACGGTCGCCGTCGTCATAGCCGCATGCACACGTGCGGACTGCAGCCGAACTGCCTGCCACTCCAATTCGTCGGTCAGCCGCCCCCTACTGGATCTCATTCTCGTCCGTTGTCTTATGGTTTCCACGGTCGCCGACGCGCTGTTCCACCGTCTCATCGACGCCTTTCCTCCCGACCGCGCCTACGGCCGCGACGACTATGCTCGCGATCCGATGCCGGATTCCATCGTCCGAGACCTCGATCGGAGCCTGTGGTCACGCCTCGACGGCGCGGCGCCGCGTAACGACGCGTGGTTCGATTTCGATCATCCGGAAGTAGGCAGCGCGCTGCGTGAATATCTCGAGACCCTGGCTCGGCATCAACGGGTCCCTGCCGACGATTGGACCGACGTTTTGCGTCAGGCCTGTCGATCCACGATTTCGTATCTGATACAGCCGGTGCGAACCCTGCCCGGACTGGTCTTCGGTCGAGAAACCGAGGCGGAGCATGTGGACGAGATACTGGCGCGTCTCAACCTACTTCCCGCCTATTCATACTTCCGCGAGGTGATGGAAGCGTACGTCGACCAGAAGGACGTCGTGCGTATCGATCGAGCGCGGTTCGAGAGGCTTCTTCGTCGGATCGATCGTCAGATGACGGGCGATTATGACGCCGATGACTGGCTGAAGCTGCTTCAGCCGCTCGTCCGCATACTGAAGCTCATGCCGGATGCGGGCGAAGGGCTTCCCGTGGACGTTCTGAGGACGTTTTTTCAGGAGAGAGACGCGAATGAGGTGGTCGCTCGTCTCGATACCCGGTATACGATGAAGGGGTTGCGATTCGTCGAAGAGAGCGGCCTCCAAGACCTCTTCCTCTCGCAGCCGGACGACGAAGAGGTTGAGGAGCCCCTCACGGAGCAGGTGGGGCGGATGGTCGAATCCGCCGCTCGGAGCGTTCAAGGCGACGGCCCCGTTCCGCTCTGGAAGCAGTTCGAGCGGGCGCCTCACCCTACGACCGAATCGGCCCCGACCCGCTCGAGCCGTTCGTCGGAGATTCGCGGCGCGGAAAGCCCTTCAGCCACCACGAGCGACCAGCCGCTCTGGAAGCAGTTCAGACCGGAAGGCGATGCGGGTCTCCGGAGCAGTGAACCGGGCAGATCGGTGTCGGAGGGACCTGTCCCGACGAGGCCGCGTGCGAGCGATCTTACCACCCTGGAGCGCACCGTCCTCGGCGAGCGAGGCGCCCGAAATCGTGATCTTTTCCTCCGGCATCTCTTCGCCGGTTCACGAGACGAGTACGAGCGCACGCTTCGTCAGCTCGAGACGGCGTCGAGCTGGACTGAAGCATCACAGATCATTGCTCGCGAAGTGTTTCTGAAGCATCAAGTCAATATATACAGTGACCCGGCCGTCGCATTCACCGACGCCGCGGAAGCGCAGTACGGAAGCTGATCCTCTTCATCCTTGATGAACGACCGGGACGGACGATTCGCCGACCTCGAACGGCGTCGCGAAGAAGCGCACCTCGGAGGCGGAGAAGCGCGCATTGAGCGCCAGCACCAAAAAGGGAAGCTCACGGCGCGCGAGAGACTGGACGTACTGCTCGACGACGACTCATTCCAGGAGCTCGGTACGTTCGTCCGGCATCAGTCGCACGACTTCGGCCTCGCGAAGAATCGACCGTACGGCGACGGCGTCGTGACGGGCTTCGGCACGATCGACGGCCGGCTCGTCTACGTGTTCAGTCAGGATTTCACGGTATTCGGAGGATCGCTCGGTCTGGCGCACGCGCGGAAGATCACGAAGATCATGAATCTGGCGATGGAGAACGGGGCACCGATCATCGGCCTCAACGACTCCGGCGGCGCGCGCATTCAGGAGGGCGTGGATTCCCTCGGGGGGTATGCCGAGATCTTCCTGTTGAATACGCTTGCCTCGGGCGTGATACCGCAGATTTCCGCCGTTCTGGGTCCGTGCGCCGGCGGGGCCGTTTATTCGCCGGCGATCACGGACTTCGTGTTCATGGTCAGGCACTCGAGCTACATGTTCGTCACGGGGCCGAACGTCGTGAAGACGGTCACGCAGGAGCAGGTCACGGCGGAAGAGCTCGGAGGCGCCGACACGCACGCGTCGAAAAGCGGCGTCGCCCATCTGGCGTGCGCAAACGAAGTCGAGTGCCTCCAGCAGGTCCGTCGCCTCCTTCGTTACGTTCCGCAGAACTGCGAGGAGCACGTGCCGATCGAACCCACCGACGACCCGTTCGATCGAATAGACGAAGGGCTCGACACGTTCGTGCCGGACAATCCGAACAAACCGTACGACATGCTCGACGTCATTCGTCGCGTCGTCGACGACGGTGATTTTTTCGAGATCCACCCTGCCTACGCCCCCAACGTCATCGTCGGATTCGCTCATCTCGGTGGCAGGTCGGTCGGCGTCGTCGCGAATCAGCCGGCCGTACTCGCCGGCGTGCTGGATCTCGACGCTTCGATCAAGGGCGCCCGCTTCGTGCGATTTTGTGACGCCTTCAACATCCCCCTCGTCGTATTCGAAGACGTACCGGGGTTTCTGCCGGGGACCGAGCAGGAATGGAGGGGAATCATCCGAAACGGCGCCAAACTACTCTATGCTTTCTGCGAGGCGACCGTCCCGAAACTGACCGTCATCACCCGGAAAGCCTACGGTGGAGCGTACGACGTCATGAATTCCAAACACGTCCGTGGGGACCTGAATTTCGCGTGGCCTACCGCCGAAATTGCCGTAATGGGTCCGAAGGGTGCCGTGGAAATCATTTATCGGCGACAGATCGAGCAGGCCGAGGACCCGGAATCGGCGGAGCGTGAATTCGTTCAGGAATACCGCGACAAGTTTGCCCACCCCTACATCGCGGCCGAGCGTGGATACATAGACGACGTGATCCGGCCGAGCGAGACGCGTTTACGCCTGATTCGCGGTCTGGAAATGCTGAAGAACAAGGTCGCGAACAACCCTCGGAAGAAGCACGGCAACATCCCGTTGTGAGGCGGCGCGATGCCGAGACTCCTTGGAGCGGAGGATGGAATCGTCCGGGCGACCGACACGCCCCCTTCCGTCGTTCGGCCGGCGCCATCCGTCGTGCCGTTCGAAGATTTCACGTAGCGGACGAAAATCCGTGGCGAGATCATTTACTCCGGCGACTTGCGGTCGATAATAAGGAGTGCGACCGCGGCCGCAGAGTACGGCGTTCGCCGTGACGATCCGCTACGATCTATATCAATTTCAAGGACGTTTTTCCAGCACAAGCTCTTGCATCAATAGAGATAGGTCCTTATTGTAGCTGCGGCTACGCTGATTGACCTAACGTGTCGCTTTAACTCAACCTCATCGACGATCACTGTGGAGGATTACGTGCGGCGTTCGACTACATTCATTTTTTCGCTCGTCGCGCTCGCGGCGCTCGCAGCGCTCGTGCACGATCAAACGGTTCGCAGCTCATACGGACAGCGCATCGATGCGTCCCACGTGACGGCGCGTCCCCCCCTCCCGCTCCCGGTCGAGTCCGGGACGCTCAAACGTTCGCACGCGGCCGGTCTCAACGCTGCGAATGGCGACTCCCTCACGAGTGCACAGATCCTCAGGCGTTTCGGACGCCTTTACGATTATCAAGCCAAAATCTTGGCGGCTACTTCGAGCGAAGACTTCGTTCAGGTCGAGGACTTACTCGACCGATCCCTCCGGGAGCTCCAGATTTTGATGGCGTATCCCGAAGTCGTCGAGCGCGCACGGTTCAGGGAGCTCTATCGAACGGTGGTTGCCGAATATGAACGGCACTACCAGATCCCTCTGGATACCCTTTCGCTTCCCTTCGGGGACATTTTCGCCTTCCACAGCGAAATGTTCGCCGTGCTCAACAATCTCGACGATCCTCTCCTCGAGGACGTGACCTTCCCGACGCTCGGCCCGGTGGGCACGACGATTCCGATGACGCAGAATCGGCTGGTTCAGCAGAGCATCGCATATCTGAAACGCTCGCCGGAAAAGCATCTGTACAACTGGATGGGACGTGCCGAGACCTACTTCCCGATGATCGAGCGGGTTTTCGCGGAGGAAGGCGTTCCGGATGAATTGAAATACTTAGCCATGATCGAGAGCGGCCTGAATCCGCGAGCTCGAAGCTGGGCGGCGGCGAACGGCATGTGGCAGTTTATAGCCGCTACCGGGCGCGCTTACGATCTCCAGATCAACAGTTGGATCGACGAGCGGCTCGACCCCGAAAAGGCGACACGTGCCGCGGCGCGCCACTTGAAGGACCTGCACGCGCACTTCGGGGGCGATTGGCAGCTCGCTCTTGCCGGCTATAACTGCAGTCCGGCTCGCATCAAGCGCGCGATCCGGCGAGCCGAGGCGCGCTACGGGCGCAAAGCCACCTTCTGGGACATATACAACGACATCCCGCGTGAGACGAGAAATTACGTCCCGATGTTCATCGCCGCGTCCCTCGTCGCGTCGAACCCGGACGCGTTCGGCGTCGACGTGAGCAAGGTCACTCGGGGTCCGGAGTACGCGTATCACTACGTCCCGGTCCGCGGCTTCCTCTCGTTGAATGAGATTGCCGGCATGGCGAATACCGACGAAGCGACGATTCGCGCATTGAATCCCGAGCTGCGTCGATCTCAGGTCCCGCCGTCCAAAGACGGATACTACGTCCGCATTCCGCTGGGTACGTACGACCAATTCGAGAAGGCCTACTCACGGCTTCCACCCGCAAAGCGCCAATCGACCGACTCTTACGTGGTCCGCCGAGGCGATACGTTGGGGAAGATCGCGCGCCAGTACGGTGTTTCCGTTACCGTCCTCATGCAGACGAACGGCCTGCGGAGCACGACGATTCAGATCGGGCAGCGCATCGTCGTGCCGGTGCCTTCGTACGATTCGAGTCCGTTGCTCGCCAATCTGAGCGGCGACGACGTCCTGACGGTCGAGTACGGCCGCAGCATACGCCGTCCGATTCTTTCATCCAGCACGCCGTCGCAGCGAGCCTCGGTCGAGACGGCGAGTCACGCGCCCGTTCGGACGGCCAGCACCGCAGCGGCTTCGACGGAGACGTCGGCCGGGGGTAGGGATTCGGAGAGTCGAGCCGCGAAAGCGGAGACCGAGCGCGAAACGACGACTCGAATCGTTTACACCGTCCAGCGCGGCGACAATCTCACGGAGATTGGGAAGAAATACGGGGTCTCGATCGCCGACATCCGGAAGTGGAATTCGTTGCGAGGAAGCAATATCCAGGTCGGGCAGCGCCTGCACCTCTTCGAGACGAATCCCGAACAGCCTGAGGAGCGCCCGGCGACGACGACGTATCGCGTTCGACGCGGCGACACGCTCGGTGAGATCGCGAAGCGACACGGAGTCTCCGTCGCGGAGCTTCGCCGCTGGAACAGCCTTCCGACGAGCGTGATTCGAGTCGGGCAACGCCTCACGATACACGAGCGCGGAACGGCTGCCGGCGCGATCACCTACCAGGTTCGCCGAGGGGACTCCCTGTCCACGATTGCCAAGAAGCACGGCGTGACGATCAGCGACCTGAAACGATGGAATTCGCTCAGGTCCAACACGATCCGCATCGGACAGCGACTGAAGATTCACTCCTGAGGGACTGCGACCGGATCGCCGTATTCGAGGAACGCCGGAAAAGCGTCGATCGGATCACGTGCAGTGCGTCACGAGGGTCTTTCGCCGTCGACGGCGCACGTACGCCCCTCCCCTACGCAAGCAGCGCCTTGACGTACTCGCGGCGCATCTGAGCGATGGCCTCGATCGAGATGCCCTTCGGACACACGGCCTCGCATTCGGCATGATTCGAGCAGTCGCCGAACCCTTCCTTCTCCATCTGCGCGACCATGTCCAGCACGCGGCGTTTACGCTCGACCTGACCCTGAGGCATCAGTGCCAGATGGGCGACCTTGCTCCCGGTAAATAGAGACGCGGAGGCGTTCGGGCAGGCTGCCACACACGCGCCACATCCTATGCACGCCGCGAAGTCGAACGCCGCGTCGGCGTCATCCTTCGGAACGGGAATCGTGTTTGCGTCGGGTGCGCCTCCCGTGCCGACCGAAACGTATCCGCCGGCCGCGATGATGCGGTCGAACGCGCTTCGATCGACTACGAGGTCCTTGACGACGGGAAAGGCCTTCGCTCGGAAAGGTTCGATAACGATCGTGTCTCCGTCCGCATAATGACGCATGTGCAACTGGCAGATCGCCGTGTGCTTCATCGGACCGTGCGCGATTCCGCCCGCCATGAGGCCGCAGGCCCCGCAGATCCCCTCGCGGCAATCGTTGTCGTACTCGACCGGATCCTCTCCTTGCCTGATGAGATCCTCGTTCAATTCGTCGAGCATTTCCAGGAACGACATGTCCTTGTTGATCGAACGTACCGTATAGTCGACGAGTCCGCCCTGCTCGTCCGGACCGGCCTGACGCCAGATTTTGAGATGGATGGTCATGGTATCGAAAAAACGGCCTGGGTACCGTGAGGGAGTAAGCTGCTCCGCCGTAGTGCTATTTGTAACTGCGCGTCGTGGGCTGAACGTTCTCGAATTCCAAGCCCTCTTTGTGCAACACGGGCTTCTCCACGTCGCCCGTATGTTCCCACGCCGCAACGTAGGCGAATTCGTCGTCATTGCGGAGGGCCTCGCCGTCGGGTGTTTGATACTCCTCTCGGAAATGACCGCCCGCCGATTCCTCTCGGTGCAGCGCGTCGCGAGCCATCAACTCGCCCAGCTCCATGTAATCGGCGACGCGTCCGGCAAATTCGAGATTTTTGTTCAGCGTGTCCTTCCGCCCGGGTACTTTCAGCTCGCTCCAATACGCCCCTCGCAGGTCTCGAATCGCCTCGATGGCGTGTTCGAGTCCGTCTTTCGTGCGCGACATGCCGACGTAATCCCACATCAGACGGCCGAGCTCCCGGTGAAATTCCGTGACGGTTTTATCGCCGTCGATACGGAGCATCCGATCGATGCGTGAACGAGCGTCGTTCTCTGCGTTTTCGAAGGCCGGTTCGTCCGTTCGCAGGGCTTTTGCGCCCACCGAGGCGATGTAATCCCCCATCGCCGCGGAGATGATGAAGTAGCCGTCGGCAAGGCCTTGCATCAGAGCACTGGCTCCCAGACGATTGGCGCCGTGATCTGAAAAGTTAGCCTCGCCGAGCACGAATAGGCCGGGAATCGTGCTCATGAGCGTGTAATCGACCCACAATCCGCCCATCGTGTAGTGGGACGCCGGATAGATTCGCATCGGTACTTCATAGGGATTTTCGCCGGTAATCCGCTCGTACATTTCGAACAGGTTGCCGTAGCGCTCTTCGATCGCCTGACGTCCGAGCCGCTTGATCGCATCGCGAAAATCGAGGTAGACGGCCTGCCCCGTTTCGCCGACCCCTCGTCCTTCGTCGCAGACCGATTTCGCGGCCCTCGAAGCGACGTCGCGCGGCACGAGGTTTCCGAAGCTCGGGTATCTGCGCTCGAGATAGTAGTCACGACGTTCTTCGGGAATCTCGCCGGGCGGACGATCGTCGTCGGGGTCGTCGGGGACCCAGACTCGGCCGTCATTGCGGAGGCTCTCGCTCATGAGCGTGAGCTTGGACTGGTATTGACCGGACACCGGAATGCACGTCGGATGAATCTGCGTATAGCAGGGATTCGCGAAGTAGGCTCCGCGTCGATGACATCGCCAGGCCGCGGTCACGTTCGAGTTCTTGGCATTCGTCGACAGATAGTAGACGTTGCCGTAACCGCCCGTACACAGCAAGACGGCGTCGCCGACGTGGCGTTCGAGCTCGCCCGTAACCAGATTCCGCGTGATGATGCCTCGTGCGCGCCCGTCGACGAGCACCAGATCGAGCATCTCGCGGCGGGGCATCATGGCGACTTTGCCCGCCCGCACCTGGCGCTCGAGGGCCTGGTAGCATCCAAGGAGGAGCTGCTGACCGGTCTGCCCTCGGGCATAGAACGTGCGCGACACCTGGGCGCCGCCGAAGGAGCGATTCGCGAGAAGACCGCCGTACTCACGGGCGAAGGGGACGCCCTGCGCCGCGCACTGGTCGATGATGTTGTTGCTGATCGCCGCAAGCCGGTAGACGTTCGCCTCGCGTGATCGGTAGTCGCCCCCCTTTATCGTGTCGTAGAAGAGACGCCAGATCGTATCCCCGTCGTGCGGATAATTCTTGGCCGCGTTGATTCCACCCTGGGCGGCGATTGAGTGCGCACGCCGGGGAGAATCCTGGATGCAGAACGCCTTGACGTCATAGCCGAGCTCCGCGAGCGAGGCGGCCGCCGCGCCGCCGGCCAGGCCCGTTCCGACGACGAGGACGGTATACTTCCGTTTGTTGGCCGGATTGACGAGTTTCGCCCGGTTGAGATAATGGTCCCACTTGTCCTCGAGGTCTCCGGATGGAATTTTCGGATCCAGACTCATGCGCGCCGATCCATGCTAGACGAAGAAATAGACGTACAGGGGGAGAACGAGAAAGCCGACGGCAATTCCAATGGCGAGCAGGGTGCCTAGAGCGTGGACGATGGGCGTTAGTCTCTTATTCATGGCGCCGAGGGATTGGAACGCACTCCAGATTCCGTGGCGCAGATGGAAGCCGAGCAGGATCATCACGGCGGGATAACCGAACGCATAGAGCGGACTTTGAAATTTCTCCGTTACCAGGCGCTTCAAGTCGCGAATTTCTTCACCCCCTACGAGTGCCACGTACCCGGCATCTACGCCCGGGCCGAATTTGAAGGTGTCGAGGTGGATGACGAGGAAAATGAGGAGTACGAGTCCCGTAAAGATCATCGTGCGCGAACTCGGCGTCTGCAGGCTGGGCCGACCCACCGATCGGTACGTCGCATACCGGCCCCCACGAGCCCGCGTCTTCTTCAGATAGATATGGATGCCGACCGCCACGTGGACCAGCAGCGTCACGACGAGAAGCGCCTCGACCGCGTAGATCAGCGGTCCGGTGCCGATGAGAAAGTCCGAGTACAGGTTGTAGGCGTCGTCCGAAACGAAATAGCCGAGGTTTCCGGCCATGTGCGCGATGACGAAAAGCACCCATACGAGCCCGGTGATACCGGTCAAGAGCTTTTTCCCGATCGGCGACGTCACCGCCGACCAGAAGCCGGGCTTTTCCGCATGTTCTTGATTGGGCATGAGCGCCTGGTAGACTCCTTTACGTCAGGATGGCCGTTCCATGAATAAATGAAAAACGGCCCGCTTTGATAGTTAAAGTCCGCGTGAATATACTGAGACCGTTCAAGCACGTTGATATGACGTAGCCGAACGGGCTCCGGCGGCCGGCGACCCGGTGGACGGCCGCTTCACGTGCCGAATCACGGCATCGTCCGTCACCCTGATTCAGGTTCTACTGACGTTTATGGCGTACGCCACTCGAATCGGCGGTCATCCGACCGGGCTCGCCGCCACCATGCGGCGCGATTTCTGGTGGGTGTCCCCCGTGGCCGTCCTGCTGGGTCTCACCGCGTTCGTCGTCTACGCCACGTGGGCTGCGCTGCAGGGTGCTCATTACTTCACCGGACCGTACCTCTCCCCGTTCTATTCACCCGTCCTCTTCAGTGATCTGAGCGCCGATGGACACGCCCCTCTCGACCATGCCTGGTTCGGACGATGGCCCACCTGGTGGCCGTCGTGGATTCCCGCCTCGCCGGCCATCCTCATTCTATTCTTTCCCGGCATTTTCCGGCTCACGTGCTACTACTATCGAAAGGCGTACTATCGAGCCTTCGCATGGACGCCGCCCGCATGCGCCGTGAGCGCTCTTCCCCGACGCAGCTATCGAGGCGAACGGGGCGTGCTGCTCTTTCAAAATCTCCATCGCTACGCCCTCTATCCTGCGCTCGCGTACATCGTAATTTTAACTTACGACGCCGTGACGGCGTTTACGTACGACGGCCGAATCGGGATCGGAGTCGGAAGCCTCGTACTCACGATCAACGTGTTTCTTCTGGCCACCTACACTTTCGGATGTCATTCCCTGCGCCATCTGGTGGGAGGTGGATCGGACTGTCTTTCGTGCAGTCGCGGCCGGTATGGCACGTGGAAAAAGGTGAGCGTCCTCAATCGCCGACATGGGATGTGGGCCTGGTTCAGCCTTTTCTGGGTCGGATTCTCGGATCTTTACGTGCGGCTGGTATCTATGGGCATCTGGCACGACGTGAATACGTGGAACCTGTAAAGACCGGATGGACGCCGTACGCGAGACTTCAATAGAAATCGTCCGATCGGCGAGCTGCTTACGCTGCCGGCGGGGACGCTCCGGTAGCCCAGTCCACTCATGCTGATGAAAACCGACATAAGCGACATCCAGACGCTCTCGCACGACGTACTCGTGATCGGGGCCGGCGGAGCCGGGCTGCGAGCGGCGATCGAGTGCTCGTCGCGTGGGCTGAGCACCGGGGTCGTCAGCAAGTCGCTGCTCGGCAAGGCGCACACCGTCATGGCCGAAGGCGGATGCGCCGCGGCTCTAGGCAACGTCGATCCGCGCGACAATTGGAAAGTCCACTTCCGGGACACGATGCGCGGCGGAAAGTTTTTGAATCAGTGGCGCATGGTGGAGCTGCACGCGAAGATGGCACCGGACCAGGTGCGCGAGTTGGAGGAATGGGGGGCGGTGTTCGATCGCACGCGAGACGGGCTCATCAGCCAGCGAAACTTTGGCGGTCACCGGTATCCGCGGCTGGCGCACGTGGGCGACCGGACCGGACTGGAGATGATCCGCACGCTCCAGGACCACGGGGTTCATCGGGGCATCGACTTCCACATGGAGTGCAAGGCCCTCGCGCTTCTCAAGGATGGGGAGCGGATCGCGGGCGCCGTCGGCCTGTGGCGCGAGAGCGGGCGCTTCGTGGTATTCCCGGCAAAAGCCGTCGTACTGGCGACCGGCGGCGGGGGACGGGCGTGGTCGGTGACCTCGAACTCCTGGGAATACACCGGCGACGGAATTGCGATGGCCTACGACGCCGGCGCCGAACTGATGGACCTCGAGTTTACGCAGTTCCACCCTACGGGGATGGTGTGGCCGCCGTCGGTCCGGGGCATACTGGTCACCGAAAGCGTCCGGGGCGATGGTGGTATCCTGCTCAACAGCGAAGGGGATCGATTCATGTTTCGCTACGTGCCCGATCGATTCGCTGCGGAGACCGCCGAGTCCGAAGACGAGGCGAATCGATGGTTGGCGGGGGACAAGAATGCACGTCGGCCTCCTGAGCTATTGACGCGCGACGTGGTGGCGAGAGCGATTCTCAACGAAGTAAAGGAGGGGCGCGGCTCGCCGCACGGCGGCGCCTTTCTCGACATAGCCTCACGGCGAGACGCCGACGTGATCCGGCGCAAGCTGCCGTCTATGTACCACCAATTCAAGGAGCTTGCCGGCGTCGACATTACCAAAGAACCGATGGAAGTCGGGCCGACGCTACACTATTTCATGGGGGGCGTCCGCGTGGACGAGCTCACGCAGCAGTCGACCGTACCGGGGCTCTTCGCATGCGGCGAGTGCGCGGCGGGTCTTCACGGCGCCAATCGACTCGGGGGCAATTCACTCTCGGATCTGCTCGTGTTCGGCCGGCTCGCCGGCAGCGCGGCGTCGGATTATGCCGAAGTCCTGCAGGCGGCCCCTGCTTACGACGCGGCCGACGTGAAGGCGGTCGTTCAAGAGGCCGTCGATTTCCTGAATCGAGAATCCGGCGAGAATCCGTACTTGATTCACGAAGAACTGCAGCAGATCATGCAGCGGTACGTCGGAATCATTCGTACGTCGGAGGAGCTGGACGAGGGGATCGACGGCGTCATGCGGCTTCGAAAACGTGCGCGGGGGGCGAAGGCGCAGGGTGCGAGTCAGTACAATCCGGGCTGGCACGAGGCACTCGATCTCGGACCCCTTCTGACGATGTCTGAAGCCGTGGCACGTGCCGCCCGTCTGCGCGAGGAGAGTCGGGGCGCCCACACTCGTGCGGACTTCGACGGTGAGCGAGACGAATGGGGCAACCGTAACGTGGTCCTCTCCAAGAGTGCGGAGGGTATGCGCATTCGAGCGATCGAGCGCGATCCGCCGCCGAAAGAGCTCGCCGACATCGCGTACGCATCCCTCGAGGAACTCGAACAAAGTCATGCATGAACGACGCTTTCGAATCTGGAGAGGCAACACCCGCGGTGGAGATTTCGTCGAATACCGGACCGAGGTCGACACCGGGATGGTCGTTCTGGATGCCGTTCACAAGATCCAGGCCGAGCAGGCGAACGACCTGGCCGTTCGGTGGAATTGCAAGGCCGGCAAATGCGGGTCCTGCAGCGTGGAGGTCAACGGCATGCCGAGACTGGCGTGCATGACGCGGCTGAGCGACTACGCGGAAGACGTCGTCATCGCCATTCAACCACTCAAGTCGTTTCCCGTGATCAAGGACCTCGTGCCCGACGTATCATGGAATTACGAACAAAATAAGCGCATCGCTCCCTTCAGACCCCGAAACCGGGACGTGGACGGCGAATACCGTATGTATCAGGAGGACGTCGATCGAATCCAGGAATTCCGGAAATGCATCGAGTGCTATCTGTGCCAGGACGTGTGTCACGTGTTGCGCAATCACGGAAAGCACAGCGAGTTCGTCGGTCCCCGCTTCATGATCCGTCTCGCGGGCCTGGAGATGCACCCGCTCGATACGGAGGATCGCATACCGGCGGTCAAGGACGAGTACGGCTCCGGCCTGTGCAACATCACGAAATGCTGCACGGACGTATGTCCGGAGCACATCAACATTACGGACAACGGCATCATCCCCTTGAAGGAACGGGTCGTGGACCGGTACTATGACCCTTTGATGCGACTTTTCGGGCGTCCTAAGAAGACGTCGCGTTCCTGACTACCTTGAATAAGATCCGATCGCTCGCAGGCCGGAGGGATCGGACCCGTGAACTATCACCACCCACAACGAGGAAATCATGAAAAACTTAACCCATGGAACGGCGCTAGCCATGCTGGCAGCCGCATTGCTTTTTATCGGATGTGGAGGCGACGACGCTGCGCAAGATCCCGGGATGCAACCCGACACGGCAATGGCCCAACCGATGGCGCCGGCTGCGGACTCGCTTCAGGCCGTCCTGACCGGCAACGCAGCGGTGCCCGGTCCGGGAGATCCGGACGGAAGTGGAACGGCCATGGTCGTGTTGGAACCGAGCGACAACACCGTCTGCTTCGAGATCACCGTCGAGAACGTAGCCACGCCGGGCGCGGCGCACATTCATAGCGGCGCCGCGGGAACGTCCGGACCGCCGGTCGTGGATTTCGACGTCCCAACCAACGGTCTCTCCGGCTGTGTCGACGCCGACGGCTCGACGATCCTCGCCATTCTCGAATCGCCGTCGAACTACTACGTGAACGTGCACAACCAGGAGTTCGGAGGAGGCGCCGTACGCGGCCAGCTCGGCATGTGATCGGTTCCGACGGGGCGCGGCCTATGTCTCGACGCTAGGCCGCGCCCGGTCCCGTCGGAAAGCTTGTCGTGGGCGCGAACGACACGGAGATCGGCTTATGTTTGAACTCAAACGAATTTCTCCCGAGGCGGTCTCGGCGGCAGTCGAAAAGGCGATGCGATATCGTCTGTTGAATGAGCCGATGCAAGCCGAGAGCATATGCATCGACGTTTTGGAGCTGGAGCCCGACAATCGAGACGCGCTCATCACGCTCCTCCTGGCGCTCACCGATCAGTTCGATCAGCACCTGAGTGAACGCGTCCGTCGCACGAGGGAGGTATTGGATCGTATCGACGACGACTACAGCCGACTCTATTACGAAGGAATCGTTTGCGAGAGGCAGGCGAAGGCGCACTTGCGAAAAGGCGGACCCGGGTCCGGGCATTACACGTTCGCGCTCCTCCGGAAGGCGATGGATCTGTACGAGCAGGCTGAAGCACTGAGTCCGGAGGACAACGACGATGCCGTGCTGCGCTGGAACACCTGTGCGCGGATCATCATGAGCCATCCCGAAGTGGAGCCGGAGCCGCCGACGCCGCGGAGGCCGGTGATGCTTGAATAAGATCCGTCATCGCTGAGAGATCGGCTTTACCGTCTTGCCGTGCGGACCCACATATTCGGCGCGAGGACGAATGAGACGGTTGTCCTCCCACTGCTCGAGCAAGTGCGCGGTCCAGCCGCTCGTTCGGCTCAGCGCGAAGATCGGCGTATAGAGATCGACGTCGATGCCCAGCATGTAATAGACGGATGCGCTGAAGAAGTCGACGTTCGGATAAAGCTTCTTCTCCGCCTCCATTTTGCGCATGATGGCGGAGCCGATTTCGAACCATTTTCGCGAATCGGTCTCCTCGCTCAGGGCCTCCACCATTTCGCGCAGAATGGCTGCGCGCGGGTCGAGCGTCTTGTAGACGCGGTGTCCGAAGCCCATCACCCTCTCCTTCTTCGCGAGCTTGTCTTGAACGTAGCTCTCCGCGTCGCGTCCGGATCGATCGAGCTCGAGAAGCATTTTCATGACCTCCTGGTTAGCCCCTCCGTGCAAGGGCCCTTTCAACGCGCCGATGGCGGCCGTGATTGCCGAGTAGAGGTCGGATAACGTGGAGCCCACCACGCGCCCCGTAAACGTCGAGGCATTGAGGCCGTGCTCGGCATGCAGGACGAGGCACACGTCGAACGTGCGCTCGGCGGCTTCACCGGGCTCCTCTCCGTTGAGCATGTAGAGAAATTCGAAGGCCAGCGAGCCTTTCTTTCGGGGTGCGATCGGCTCGTTGCCCTTCCGAAGTCGATCGAACGCCGCGATGATCGTGGGCACGCGCGCCTGAAGCCTGATGGATTTGCGGTAGTTGGCCGCCCGCGACATGTCATCCGCCTCACTATCGAACAACGCGAGTGCCGACACGGCGGTCCGGAGGGCGGCCATCGGATTGGCGTCTTCCGGCGTCTGCCGCAGGAGGTCAATGATCATCGGAGGGAGGTCGCGTTCGGCCTGCAGACGCTCGTTCAGCTCGTCGAGCTGCGCTTGATTCGGCAGCTCTCCGTTCCAGAGGAGGTACGCGACCTCTTCGAACGTGGCGTTCCGGGCTAGATCGCGAATGTCGTACCCGCGATAGATCAATTCGCCTTTCTGGCCGTCTATGAACGAGAGCTCCGAATCGAGCGCGACGACGCCCTCGAGACCACGTGCTTTGACGACGTCCGGAGCTCCGTCCGATTTAGATCCGTCACCCGATACGTTCGTGATAGGGTCTGGCATAATGAGGTCTTATGTAAAAACGTTTGCGATGACCTACGCCCGTCGGCGAGCACCCGGGAGAGCACCGGCTGAGTCGCCGGCGCACGCAACTTCGCCGTGGCTCGTCATGCGTGAACCGCCGTCGCCTCCCGAAGATTTGCGGCATCGTATATACGCACGAACGTGGGACTGGTGCCTTGTCGATCGTCGTGTCGGGAACCGATCGCCGTCCCCCGGCGGTCGCTCCGTCATCCGAGAATCCTCCGACGCCGAAATCCGACCCTTCGCCGGCTATTCGCGCTCGATTGGAATCCTGCATGGGCCACTCGTTTTCGATCCCCATCGTGAACGCCTTCACCTTACTGCCGGAAAACTTGCACGGATCATTTCTTGCGTGTGGGATCATTTCGACCGAGTTTTGGATATCAAATGCGAAGAAGTTTGCGAGCTCAACGAAGACGCTTCGCGAGTCTGCGCGAGAGTGGGCCGGCCTTGAGAGCGCCCGCCTGTCGGGCCGCATGCGCCGGCCGGCGCGTATCAAACGTCGCGGCGTGCGCCCGTCGGAAATTGATCCGGACTCCCGAGCATAGAGTTACGGTTATTCATTCGGTCCTCAACCGAGGATGACATATTGCGCGAGAACTTGTTCGAAAGTCTTATTTCGGTAAGCGCCCTGACTTGGGTGCTCTATATCTCACAAGAGTTATCTCTTATTATCAAGGAGTGCTTCACGCTTCCCTTGAGTCGGTATTTTTCTGGCATCTCAGGCGCCGCTGGGCGCGCATTTGGACCGGGCACTTTCACCTCCAGGCGTTCGCGTCACGGCGTTGAGCCGGCATCGCGAGGCCCTGCCTATCCTCCTCCCGTTCCACCAGGCGTCAGAACGGCCGCTGCCCCTCCATTCGTGGTAGCAGCGGAGTCTGACATGAGACCAAAAGGTCCGCTCGTGGGAGACGTGTGCTTACGTCTTTTATGGGTAAAGAAATCATTATCAATGCGGAGAAGGAGCGGACACGGATTGCCATATTGGAAAATGGCAACCTCGTAGAGCTCTACATCGAGAGCCCCGATAACGCTCGAACGCTGGGCGACATCTATCTCGGGCGTATTCGCAAGATCATGCCGAGCATCCAGGCGGCGTTCGTCGATATCGGGCAGAAGCAGGATGCGTTCCTCCACTTCTCGGATCTTACCGACAACCTGGCTCAGCTTCTCGACTTCGTCGACGAAGAAAACCCCCACGTCGGCAGCGCGTCCGCACCGGGTGGACAGCCGCATCGCACGCGCGGCAAGCGGCACAAGCCGAAGGGCGGGAAAGGAGCCGGCGGCGGCGAGGAGGAATCGACCGACGACGGCCAAAACAAACGTCGGGGCAAGTCCGATGCGCAATCCAGGGGCCGCCGACGTCAGGCCCAGCGACGTTCGAAGAGAGGGGGCTCACATTTGGACGGACCCCGGCCGGAGACCTTCCTTAAGCGGGATCAACGAATCCTCGTAAAGATCGTAAAGGAGCCGATCTCCAACAAAGGCAGCCGCGTCTCGACGGACATCTCCATGGCGGGCCGCTTTCTCGTGCTCGTGCCCTTTGCGAATTACGTCGCCGTCTCCAAGAAAATCTATTCCTACAAGGAGCGCCGACGGCTCCGCGCCCTGGCCAAGAGCCTGCTTCCCGATGGTTTCGGCCTGATCGTACGCACGGTCGCCGAGGGCAAGAACGCCAAGACGCTCGACACCGACCTCAACCTGCTGCTCGAAAAGTGGAAAAAGCTCGAGAAGCAACTCGCCGGCAAGCCGAATCCACCCATCAGCGTCCATCAGGACGTCAACATGGTTTCGTCGGTCATGCGGGATTTGTTCTCCGACGATTACGACCGCGTCTTGATCGACGAGCCCAAACTCTACCGAAACATAAAGAGTTACATCCAGGCGATTGCACCTCAGATGATCGACGCCGTGCAGCCGCACAAGTCGAAGAAGCACATCTTCGAACAGACGAACATCCTGGGAGAAATCGAACAGGCCTTCTCCGGCCGCGTCAATCTTCCGACCGGCGGCTATCTGTTCATCGAGCACACGGAAGCCATGCACGTCGTCGACGTCAATTCGGGGCGCTCCGGCCGCGGCATGTCGCAGGAAGAGAACTCGCTCAGGGTCAATCTCGAGGCTGCCCGGGCGATCGCAAAACAGGTCCGGCTGCGTGACCTCGGCGGCATCATCGTCGTGGACTTCATCGACCTGCGCGACGAGAAAAACAAGCGCAAAGTCTACGACGAGATGAAGAAGGAATTCAAGAAGGACCGCGCGGTTTCAAAGATCCTTCCCATGAGTGACTTCGGCCTGGTGCAAATCACGAGACAGCGGCTTCGACCGAGTATCACGGTCGGCCAAAATCCCGATTTCGTCTCGTCCAACGGTTCGTCTTCGAAGACCGATAACGAGGAACCTCAGCGGAGTCGCCCGCGAGAGGAAAGAGCGAAGCCGGAACGACCGGCTCGAACGGAGCCTTCCGGGCGCGACAAGAGCGACATGAGGAAGAATTCGACGGAAGCGGACGGCGGTCGGCGCGCCGCGCGGCACGGTTCCGCGCGAAGAGTCGATCCGGAAGAGGTCCTCACGCAGATGGAACGATGGCTCATCGACTACAAGACGATGGGAAATCGCCGAGCCGTCACGCTCCGCGTTCACCCGTTCACGGCAGCCTACCTGAACCGGAAGGTGCCGAACCACCCCACGCGGTGGTTCATGAAGCACCTCATTCGCGTGCGGCTCGAGATGGACGACACGGTATCGCCCCAGTCTTACCGGTTCATCGACTCGAGGTCGGGAGAGGATCTGACGGACAAGATCGAATTACCCGCAATCAGCGAGAAGCGCGGAGGGATTAGCGAGGAGTGAGGATCGGCGAGGGACGAGCGAGGAGTGCGGAGCGGGGAGAGACGAGCGAGGAGTGCGGAG
>CAZMXY010000017.1:29421-38603 GCA_964570345.1 uncultured Rhodothermales bacterium
GGGAGAGATTAGCCGACGAAGTACACCCACAACAGGCCGACGCCGACGGCGACTCCGATGCTCAGCCACACGTCCCGTCTGAGCCAGGCCGGTTCGCTCACGAGATCGGCGCTGATACGGGGTCGGTCGACGTCGATGGCGGACTCTTCCGCCGTGCCGTAGGTGAGGCCGCGGACCTTGTCGGCCGACGGAGGCGCCGTCGCGAGGGAAACGCCCACGAGCGCGATCAAGCAGACGACGAAAAGGATGATCGCGAAGTGGAGAAAATTGATTTCGGCGATCGATTCCGCTATCGAGCCCGCCGGGAGACCGTCCCTCGTCGCGCCGTTCATCAATTCCAGGCCAAGGCGCATCGCGCCCAATACGAAACCCAGAAGCAGCGACGCTATCGCCCCTTCACTGTTGATTCGGCGCCACATGACGCCGACCAGGAAGACCGCGGCAATCGGCGGCGCAATATAAGCCTGCACCGATTGCAGATATTCGTAGAGGCGCCCGGAGATGATCTGCATGAACGGAATCCAGAGGAGGCCCAGAGCGACGAGCACGCCCGTCGCCATGCGGCCCACCCATACGAGCCGCCGCTCGGAAGCATCCGGATTGAGTTTTCTGTAGATGTCCCACGTGATGAGCGTGGAGCACGAGTTAAATACGGAGGAGAGGGAACTCATGAGGGCGGCCAGTAGCCCCGCCACGACGAGTCCGCGCAGTCCGGCGGGAAGAAGTAGCCCTACGAGGGCGGGCAGCGCTTGGTCCGATTGAGCGAATTCGAGCGCGCCCTGCTCGACGAGCACATATGCGATGATGCCCGGGATCACGAAGATGAAGAGAGGCAGAAGTTTCAAATATCCCGCGAAGATCGTGCCCCGACGGGCGTGATCCTCGTTCCTGGCCGAAAGCGTCCGCTGCACGATGAATTGATCGGTGCACCAGTACCAAACGCCCAGGATCGGTGCTCCGAATAGAATGCCCGTCCATGGGAAGGAGGGATCGCTCATCGGCTTCCACAAATTGAAAAATCCGGGTCCGGCGGCTTCAGTAAGGGCCCCCCATCCACCAACTGCCCTCAGACCGATCAACGTCACCGTGACGGCGCCGCCGATCAAAACGAACATCTGAATCATGTCCGTATAAACGACCGCTCGGAGGCCGCCTAGAATCGTGTAGATGCCCGTGACGACTACGACGACGAGGGCGCCCGTCCAGAAGTCGATGCCCATGAGCGTTTCGAAGACGATCCCTCCCGCGTAGATCGTCACGGAGATTTTCGTGAGGACGTAGCCGACGATGGAGATGACGGAGAGGTACCATCGAGCAGCCGGAGAGTAGCGTCGCTCGAGGAATTCCGGCATCGTAAAGACGCCGCTCTTGATATAGAAGGGAACGAACACCCATCCCAAGATGAGCAGCATCAGGGAGGCGAGTATCTCGAATTGGCCTACGGCCACGCCGCTGCTGGCACCGGTGCCCGCGAGTCCGATCAGGTGTTCAGAGCCGATATTCGACGCAAAAAGCGACGCGCCGACGACGAACCAACCCACGTTGCGTCCGGCGAGAAAATAGCCCGCCGACGTTTCGTCAGCCTTTTCACGCATGTAGGCCCACCCGGCCACGACGAAGACGAGAGCGAAGTAGAGGCCGATAACGATCCAATCGACGGCGATAAGACCAACCATTGTGTGGTAGGCATCGGATGGGAAGGTCGTGTGAAAGTCATCGAGTAAATACAGTAAACCTCGTAGAACGGCAATAGGAGTCGCCTTGTCCGTTGGGGTCGTCTGTCCCTACTTTGGCGGCGGCGAAACCGAGGCCGCCCCCCACCGACCATCCATCCGATGCCTGCGTTCGTAGGCGGCTCCGTGCCGCTTGCAGAAACTGCGCGGCTTACCCCAGGGACGACAGCCCATGACACGGTGCCCCGATACGACGCTCTCAGCGATCCGAACCCGTACGATGGCCGTTCATCATCAGCCCCGGCGGCTCCGCAGCGTCGCGATCGGCTTGTGTGCTCTTGCCTGGTCCGGCTGGTGCGGCGGGGATGCCGCCGCACAGATGTTCTCGTACCATCCCGACCGCCCGCGGGCCGTACAGTCCGTCGCTCTGGGGCGTACGGTCGTCGATTTTCGCTTCCGCGGCGACGGCGTGCCGGATCCGTCCTTCGAATTCGCCGGCCCGCTTTACGGGGCCGTGTACACGCGACCGAACTTTCACGTCGCGTTCGGCTACGGACGCGAGGACGAGCGCGATCTGCGCATGCTCGATGCCTCCTTGACCACGTGGGGCGAGTTTCGGATAGCGGGCTCGGACGTTTCGCGCCTGTACGTGCCGATTGCCTTACACAGCGATTACCGCCGCGTTGCGCGGGCCGGTCAGGAGGATTCACTCGTCGACGCCTTCAACGTTACGGTCATCGGACTGGGAACGGGATTAGGCTTCGTAACACGATCGTTCGCCGGAATGGCCATCGAAGGTCGCGCCACGCCCATCATCGGACTCGCCCTGCGAGCCTTCGGCGATTCAGCCGGCAGCTCGCACTTGATCGACACGCACCTCCAGCTCCACTCTCCGCCGATCGTCGGACGCCTGGGCTTCACGGCCGGATACGGTTATCGATCCCAGAGATGGAACGTGAGATCATCCACCCTCTTCCCGGTCACCCAGGACGATCTATATGATTACACGGGCTCGTCGCATATGCTCTCGATCGGCGTCAACTGGTAGTCTTCGTGCGCTGAACCTCACCCCGCGCTCCGGCATTACACGGGGTCGGAAGACCCTATCCGCATGCATTCACAGATGAAGACAGAGCAGATCGTCGAGGAGTTGAAAAAGGCCGCCGAACAGCTTGGGTTTCGCGTTCGAACCGAGAAAGGCAACTTCCGCGGAGGGCGGTGCGTCGTGGGTGACGAAGACACGATCATGTTGAACAGAAGACATCGGCCGGAGGTGCAGCTCGCGGTTCTGGCCGAATGCCTGCGAGAAGTACCCGTCGACGACGTGTTCCTCCGTCCTGCGGTACGGAGTGCTCTGGAAGACGTCTGGCACAGAAACGAGACGTTCGAAATCGATGCCGCCGATGGAGAGGAGTAAAGGCAGCATGAAGGTAACGTTGCTCGGAACCGGCACGTCGACCGGCATCCCCGTGATCGGCTGCCGGTGCCGTGTTTGCATGTCGTCCGATCCGCGGGATCGACGCATGCGATGTGCCTGCCACGTCGACGCGGAAGGCATTGATCTCGTCATCGATACGGGACCCGACTTCCGGCGCCAGGCCCTCCGTGAGGGGATCGAGCACCTGGACGCGGTCTTGTTCACACATCATCATTTCGACCACGTCGCCGGACTGGACGATCTCCGTCCGTTTTTTTTCAACAATCGAAGTCCGATACCCTGCTTTGCCCGTGAAAATACGGTGGAGGTGCTCCAGACGATGTTCAAGTACATCTTCGAAGACGGAAGCTACCCCGGGGTGCCGGACCTCATCTTGCATGAGGTCGGGGGACCGTTTGACGTGGAAAGCCGTAGGGCATCGGACCGGAGCGTGCGCGTCGTACCGATCGACGCCTATCACGGCGATCTTCCACTGTTCGGATATCGCATCGGACGATTCGCTTACGTGACCGATACGAACCGCATCCCTGAAACCAGCGTCGAGCTCCTGAAGGATCTCGACGTGCTCGTGCTCGACGCGCTTCGAGAAGAGCGGCATCCGACCCATTTCACCATCGACGAGGCCGTGAAGACCGCCGAGCGCATCGGTGCAGCCGAAACGTATTTCGTTCACATGACGCACAGCATCCTTCACGAAGAGATCGACGATCGACTTCCTCAGGGAATGCATCTGGGTTACGATGGATTGACGTTCGAAGCCGGAGTGTGACGCCCCACGGCCCCTGGTCGTCGTTTACGTATATTGCTGCCGCGGCGGGCCCGTGGGCCGCTAGGAATACCAAGATTCGATCGCTGCACGTGAAGCTTCTGATTTTGAACGGACCGAATCTGAACCTGCTCGGCGTCCGCGAGCCGGAGACGTACGGCACGACCACGCTTTCCGACATCGAAAACGCGTTGCGGGAGCACTTCCCTGAGGTGTCGTTTTCGTTCTTCCAGTCTAATCATGAGGGCGAGCTCATCGATCGCATCCAGGAGGCCGCCGGAGGCGGATTCGAGGGCGTCGTCATGAATCCAGGCGGATTCACGCATACCTCGGTCTCCCTCAGGGACGCCGTGGCATCAGTCGACGTGCCCGTCGTCGAGGTACACCTCTCAAACATCCACGCGCGCGAATCCTTCCGACAGAGGTCCGTGACGGCCGCGGCATGCGTCGGACTCGTCAGCGGATTCGGGGCGACCGGATATGAGATGGCCGTTCGCTATTTCCTTTCGCGACCATCGAGGGCGGGACGGAGCGCAGATGGGTGAGCCGCGCGACGAGAGACAGACGTCTGACGACGCGAGACAGACGTCCGACGACGAGAGACAGACGTCCGACGACGCGAGCGCACCTGGGATGCGTCCTTTCGGCGAACCTCCGGGTCCGGAGGACGGCGGCGCCGTCGGCGAGGAAGGCGGCTTTCCGGGCGCCTTCGAACCGGAAGACGCGCTGCCCAAGAGCGCGGCCGGAACCGTGGCGGCAGGCATCTTCACGAGCCGAATCATCGGCTTCGTTCGGGAACGTGCGGTGGCGCATTTCTTCGGCGTCGGTGCGCACGCGGACGTGTTTCAGGTCGCGTTTCGCGGGCCGAATCTGCTTCAGAACCTCCTTGGAGAGGGCACTATATCGGCCGCGTTCATCCCGATCTATTCCCGAATGATCGAGGAGGGGCGCTCGTATGAAGCCGGGCGATTCGCCGGGGCCATATTCGGGCTCTTGCTGGCACTCGCCGCCGCGATGAGTATTTTCGGGATCGTGCTGGCCGGGCCGATCGTGGCCGTCTTCACGCCGGGTTTTCTCGACGATGCCTCCAAGGTGGCCGCCGGCGAGCTCCCCATTGACCGGTATGCGCTCGCCGTTCAGGCCGTCCGCATCATATTTCCGATGACCGGCGTGCTGGTGCTCTCGGCCTGGTGCCTGGGCGTGCTCAACAGCCATCGAAAGTTTTTTCTTCCCTACTTCGCCCCCGTCTTGTGGAACGTTGCGATCATTTCGGGTCTCTTCACCGGCGCCCATCTGATTTTCGAGCCCGGCGTGAACGTGTGGACGCTTGGCGACGTGTCGACGTCCGCGTTGACCCGGCTCCTCTTCGCCGGATTCATCGGCGCGCTGATCGGCGGCGTACTGCAGTTCCTGACTCAGCTTCCGCTCGTAATGCGCGTCATGAGGGGATTTCGTGTCTCGTTCTCGACCAGAGTAACGGGTGTTCGCGATGCCCTGAAGGCCTTCGGTCCGGTCGTGGCCGGTCGGGGCGTCTATCAACTCTCGTCCTATCTGGACCTCGTTCTGGCCTCTTTCCTGGCGGCGGGTGCGGTCGCGTCCCTGCGCTACGCACAGATGCTCTACATACTCCCCGTCAGCCTTTTCGGACTCTCGGTCGCGGCGTCGGAACTCCCGGAGCTCTCGAGATACACCGAAGAACGCATCGACTCATTTCTACGCCGACTGAACAGGTCGATGAGTCAGATGCTTTTCATGACGGTGCCGACGCTCGTCGGGTATCTCCTCTTCGGCTTCCTGATCGTAGGTGCGATCTTCCGCACGGGTACGTTTGATCTGAACGATTCGTGGCTCGTCTATCTCGTTCTGGCCGGATACTCCCTCGGACTCCTCGCGACGACGATGTCGCGCCTTCTACAGAACGCATTCTATGCGTTGAAGGATACGAAGACACCCGCGAAGATCGCCGTCCTTCGCGTGGTCGTCTCGGCCGTGATCGCGGTTCCGCTGATGATTCTGCTGGATCGGTATTCGGTATCGGGGGTCATCGGAATCGAAACGGACAGCGACCCGCTCTTTCTCGGATCCGTCGGTCTGGCGCTCGGTACGACGCTGGGTGCCTGGCTCGAGCTCTGGCGGCTGATGCATTCGCTTCGCGACAGGGTCGCCGATTTCGAGCTACCGTGGGCCTCCGTGAAGCGCATGGCCGGGACGGCATTTCTCGGCGCGGGACCCTCCGCCGTCATCTGGGCATTGCTGCCCCCGTGGCACGTGGCGTCGAAAGCGGGCGTCGTGCTGCTCGTGTACGCCTTCATCTACCTTGGGGCGTCCTATCTTCAGAACTCCCCAGAGATGCAGACGTGGGCCGGACGTTTTCTGAAGAAGTCGTGACGTTCAGTCGACTTCCGTCCACGCATCGACTTCGATGTGGCGATACGCCCTGCCGTTCCATTCGTCGTCGTAGAGGCGACCGCTTACCGTCAGTCGAGACGGCGTCAAGAAACCCTCACGCAGCGAATCGGGGACGGACAGGACGTAGAGGTCACCGTTTGCGGTCTCCAGGACGTATTCGGAGAACGGCTCGTTGCCCCGCGCCGTCACGACCCCTTCGACGGTAACCGAGTCCTCCGGAGGACCGTCACGGCCTGACGCACACCCGTCCGTTCCCATACAGAGAAGAGCAATCAGCCCCACCGCGATCGCGGCGTGTCTCGTGACGTCGGGGATCAAACAGGCACGGATTCGCGGCATGATTGACGCATTGCAGGCCGGGCACGAAGATTGGTACGTTCTATGCAACGACAACCTATGCGTGATTGTTACCGGGTAGCGGTGAACTCGAGTTCACGGTCGACGGTGCGCGAAACGTCCAGTTCCTTCGTCACCTGATCATGAAGGCGCTCCGCGCCGACGGGTGTCGGGCCGGTCGACCATTCCGAAAAGGAAACAATTCTCGAAACAATTACTTCTGTTAGCACTTGTCCGAATCCATCCATTCTCATTTCGATCCGTTGAAAGTCCGCCTCGCTACGATCGTACTGCTGCTCGTCGGGGGGTCGACGTCCCAACCGGCCGTCGGACAGGAATCCGATGTTGCGCATCGGGACGCCGGCGATTCGGCTCAGGCCACGGCGACCTCGGGTGGGTCCGAGTTCGGCGTCATTCACGTGAGCGACGTTCTCGCCCGATCACCGGAAGCACGATCGGCTTTGGAAAAGTACGTTGACGCGCGAGACGCGGGCATGGCGTTCGCTTGGAAAGGCGGATCGTCTTTCGACGTCGGTGACGAGGCATCCTTCAACGTCATGCGCGATCTCCAGACGGACGACCCGACGTGGGTCACGAAAACGTTCGTCTTGCGCTCAACCAACGACGTCACGAACGTGTGGATCGAAAAGAGTCTGGATGCGACGGTCAGCAATGCGCAGCTCGAGGAGCTCGACGAGCACATTCTGCACTCGACGCCGGAGGCCTCGTTTCGACCGGACAAAGGGATCATCGAAAATGACAATTACCTGTTCGGCGATCCGCCGAACGTAGACGGGGACGGCAGAGTCGACATCCTTCTTCACGACATCGTGGAAGGAGAGGGAGAATCCTGCTGCGTGCTGGGATACGTCACGTCCGTGGACCTCGACCCGGAGCCGACCGGAAACGAAGGCAACGGAGCCGACGTCCTCTACGTCGACGTCAAGGAAGGATTGAGCCAAAACGACGTATCCCGCCTCGCCTGGATCATCGCCCACGAGTATCAGCATCTCATTCACTTCGCGTATCAGGACGCGCCCGAGGAGACCTTTGTGAATGAGGGTCTTTCCGAATGGGCTTCGGTAGTCAACGGATATTTCCATCGGAGCATCCGATATCTCGATCACGTCTTGGAGCACGGCACGCCCCTTATGGACTGGGACACGTCCGAAAACCTATACGATTACGAGCGTGCGGGTCTGTTCACGACGTACATTGCCGACCGGATCGGCCCGGAAGCGACGGGTTCGATCGTGCGTGCCGTGAAACAGGGTGAATTCGGGGAATCGTACGCGATCGGTGCAGAGGGGTACGACATCGTGCTCAAAGAGGAAGGCACCGGCCTGGCGGAGGTCGTCACGGGCTTTCACACGGCGAATTTCGTAAGCGACACGTCCATCGACCCCTGGTACGGATACGCTCTCGAACAGAGAAAGGACGTAAACACGAACCCGACGGTCGCCGTCGACGGCTCATCCTCATCATCTTCGGAGTTCGAGGCGCTGGAATTGAGAGCGGGTTCCGTTCGATATATTTCGTGGACCGGCGTGGCCGACGTCACGCTGCATGCAGACATTCATTCACAGATCGCTCCCATTTTAATCAATGATCTTCGGAAACGAATCTGGCTGCGGGTATTTAAGGAATATGCCGATGGACGGAGATTCGTGGAGGCGCTGCTGCCCGGAGATGAGACGCACCAATTTGACGGGGACTTCAGCCGATTCACGCTCGTGATCGTCAGTACGTCCACCGGAGCCGACGCGCCAATCAAGGTCGACGTAGCGGCCGACTGGGCGACTCCGACCGATGTGGAAGGCGAGATCGAGTTGCCGGCGCACGTCTCCCTCGAGCAAAACTATCCGAATCCCTTTAATCCGTCTACTTCGATCGTCTACAGCTTACCCAAGACGATGCACGTACGCCTGACCGTCTACGACGCCCTCGGCCGCGCCGTCGCGACGGTCGTCGACGACGTGCGAACGGCGGGACGGCACGAAGCACACGTGCAGGCGGACGGTTGGGCGAGCGGCGTTTATTTTTATACGCTCGAGACCGAAGCGCGAACGACGTCGAGGCGCATGGTCTTGATGCAGTAAACGATCCTGAATGGCTCGCATTATCTCCACCGGGGAAACCCCCGCCAAGAAGCGGCACGCGCACATGCGTTCTTGTGCCGAAGTGTTGCGGCTGCTCGCGCAGCGATCGAAGTTCGATGCGGAATCGCAGGACATGGCGGCGTTTCTCGTCTTCAATCTACGCGGCATCTACGAGACCATCGACGAGAGCGCCCACGCCTGGGACGAGCGGAATTACTGGAAGAAGGCCGAGAACCTTCGCGAAAAATGGCGATGGTCCCGGACGTACGCCGCCTCCGTGGAGAAGGCGCTCCTTTCCGGGCGCTGGGAGGAAGCGCGAGCCCTGCTCATCGAGCTCGTGCCGCATTTCGGCGGCGTAACGGTGACGAGCATCACTCGCGACGCGGATTGGTGGTGCGGCGCCTTTCGTGCGCTCCGAAAGAATTCGTCGTAACGGCAGGGGTTCGATCGAAGCTTTCATC
>CAZMXY010000017.1:38703-42896 GCA_964570345.1 uncultured Rhodothermales bacterium
CGCCGCGGCCCGGCGACGCCTGCTGCGGCCGCGACGCCTAGCGAGATCGAGGCGGTCCTGAGGGCGACGGCTCGCCGTCCGATTACAGGTGCAACGAGGCGGAATAGTACTAGATCTCGGCAGAATCGATCTCTAGATTGCCCGCACAAGCCGCCGAAACGGAGCGGCGATGCGACGCAATGATCAATTTCACTATCATGCAGGGATCGTCACCTGATTTTTTCAGCAACCCAACGACCCAGCGTCTAGGATGGATTCGCAACCTGTTTTTCGAACAGGTGAAGCCTCCGACGACCACCTCCGCCCTTAAACGCGTGGAATCGAGCGACCTCGTCCCTAAGCCAGGTGTGCTGCTCGTCGCACCGCCGATGGTACACGACCTCAACTTCAGGCGGTCGGTGATCCTCGTATGTGAGCATTCGCCTGAGGGCAGTTTCGGTCTGATTCTGAATCATCAGCTGGGTGTTCACCTGGCTCAGGTGATTCCGGGGTTCGACGGTGGTGACGTGCCGATCGGGAAGGGTGGCCCCGTCCAGACCGACACGCTTCATTTCATCCACCGCCGCAGCGAAGACGTCCCTGACGCGATTCCGGTAGCCAGGGGCGTGTATTGGGGCGGCGATTTCGACGTAATGAAACTGCTGATCGAAACCGGCGAGGTCTTACGGGAGGACGTGCGGTTCTTTCTGGGATATGCCGGATGGTCGCCTGGTCAGCTTCTGCGTGAAATCGATCAGGGCGGATGGATTCTCGTTCCGGGCGGCGATCAGGCGGTATTCGGCGAAGACTCGAGCGATTTGTGGCGAAGTGTGCTGCGGACCATGGGCGGTGAATACGCCGTGCTGGCTAATTTCCCGGAAGATCCGCGGCTGAATTGACGAAAGGTTCGCGACGTTTGCCTGGCCGTCGTTCGGTATCCACCTCCGCCCCTCCTCCGGGGCGTGACCGACGCGTCCGCACGGATCCGTAGACGGGCGACCGTCGCAAAGCCCACTTTCCTAGGAATGAACGTCAGCAATCGATGTCCGGCCCAGCCTGGGTTAATGACGACAACGCGGCCCTTTTTACGGATCTGTACCAGCTCACCATGCTGCAGGCGTATTTCCGTGAGGGGATGACGGACGAAGCCGTCTTCGACCTCTTCGTTCGTCGCCTGGGAAATCGAAATTACCTCATCGCATGCGGACTCGACACGATTCTCGATTATCTCGAAACGCTCCACTTCAGTGACGAGGCTCTCGAGTACGTCGCCTCTCTGGAGCGCTTCGACCCGGCGTTTCTCGAGTACCTGAGCTCGTTCCGGTTCACCGGCGACGTGTTCGCCGTACGGGAGGGCACGCCGATATTTCCCGATGAGCCGATTCTGGAAGTCGTCGCCCCGATCGGCGAGGCCCAGCTCGTCGAGACGTTTCTTCTGAATCAGGTGACGTATCAGACGAACGCCGCCACGAAGGCCTCGCTCGTAAAGCATGCCGCCGGCGATCGCGTGGTGGCCGATTTCGGGATGCGCCGCATGCACGGAGCCGATGCGGCGCTGCGAGCGGCACGTGCTTTTTACGTTGCGGGAGTCGATTCCACCTCGAACGTGCTGGCGGGGCGCGTGTACGGGATTCCGGTCACGGGAACGATGGCCCATAGTTACGTCGAGGCCCACGATCTCGAGGAGGAGGCGTTTCGCGCGTTTTCGAGCCTCTATCCTGAAACGATCCTCCTCGTGGATACCTACGACACGCTCGAAGGCGTTCGGCGCGTCGTTCGGCTGGCGAAGGAGCGCGGGGACGCATTCACCGTGGCGGGGATTCGGCTGGATTCCGGAGACCTGGCGCACCTGGCCGTCGAATCCCGCCGCATCCTGGACGAAGCGGGGCTCGAAAACGTCTCCATCTTCGCCAGCGGCAGCCTCGACGAACACAAGATCGAGAAACTTCTCGACGCGGGCGCTCCGATCGACGGATTCGGCGTCGGGACCCGAATGGGAACGATCGCCGATCAACCCTATCTCGACAGCGCCTACAAGCTCTGCGCCTACGCTGGAGAGCCGCGAATGAAGCTGTCGTCGCAGAAGTCGAACCTTCCCGGGCAGAAGCAGATCTTCAGGACGTATGAGGGAGAGACGGCGGTTCGGGACGTCATCGGCGTATGGGGTGAAGCGCTCGACGGTGAGCCGTTGTTGGATCACGTCATGACGCAAGGTCGCCGGACCGAGGCCGGCCGAGTGACGCTGCGTGGTGCGCGTGAGCATGCCAGGCGCTCGCTCGAAGGGCTGCCGGCCCGGATGCATCGGCCGGAACGGGTGGACCCTACCTTCGACGTAGGGTTGAGCCGGGCTCTCGAGCGGCGACTACGTGAGACCCGTTCTCGATTGGAGGAGCGACACTGAGCAGCTGATTCATCGCCTGCCGAGTTACGACCGCGAGACCGCGTCGCATGGCACCCACAACCAGAACTCTGAGACAGCAGGCCGAGTTACGACCGCGAGACCGCGTCGCATGGAGGATCAAACGTCGCCCAGCTGAGGCCGCAGCAGAATCTCCTCAACGACCGTCCGATCGCTGAGGCGATAGATTTGAAGCAGCATCCGGGCAACGTCTTCCGCCGGGATAAAGCGTTCTTCCGACAGGCCGGCGCCTTCCCAGCTCTTCGTGAACGTCGCTCCCGGCATCACCGCAGTGATTCGAAGTCCCTCGTTTTTCGTCTCTTCCCGCAGCACGCGGGCGAGTCCGAGCAATCCGTGCTTCGCGGCGCAGTACGCCGCCCCGCCGGGATAGGCTTTGATCGACGCGACGGAGCACATGAAGAAGACGTGACCGCTCCCGCGGTCGATCATTCCGTCCAAAAACGCCCTGGTTACGACGAACGCGCTGGTAAGGTTGACTTCCACTTGTTCGCGAAACACGGCGGGAACCGTCTCTCGTACGGGTCCCGGCTCGAAGAGTCCGGCGTTGTTCACGAGCACGTCGGGCGTCCCCCACCGCCCACTAATCGACCCGGCAACGGCGGCCACGGCCTCGTCGTCGGTCACGTCACACGGGAAGTATTCGGCGTCGGCGCCTTCCCGCCGGCACAGCGACCGCGTCTCGTCGAGAAGCGCTTCATTGCGCGAAACGAGGGCGAGCCGGGCGCCGGGCTCTCGCGCAAAGGCGACGGCCACGGCCCGGCCGATGCCGTGACTGGCTCCGGTGACGACGATTAGCGGACTACTCATTCGAACGGATCAGACGCATGAATTCGGCCCGCGTGGGAGCCTTCATGAATTCACCGTTCATCGCGCTCGTCGTCGTGACGGAATTTTGCTTCTCCGCTCCCCGCATCATCATACAGAGATGCTTCGCCTCGATCACGACGGCCACGCCGAGGGGTTCGAGTACGTCGGAGATGGCGTCGCGAATCTGGAGCGTGAGCCGCTCCTGCACCTGCAGCCTGCGCGCAAAGACGTCCACCACTCGGGGAATCTTACTGAGCCCGACGATCCGTCCGTTCGGAATGTAAGCCACGTGGGCACGTCCGTAGAATGGTAGCAAGTGATGCTCACAGAGCGAGTAGACCTCGACGTCCTTCACGAGAATCATCTCGCTGTAATCCTCCTCGAAGATCGCGGATCGGAGAATCTTCTCCGGATCGAGACCATAGCCGTGGGTCAGAAATTGGAGCGACTTGGCCACACGCTCCGGCGTCTTGTGAAGGCCTTCGCGAGACGCGTCCTCGCCCAAGAGATCCATGATCGCCGCGACGTGCTTTCCGATGGCAGCCGTCGCGTCGTCGTCGTACGTGTCATGCCGCTGATAGAGCGCCGGGACTTCATAGTCGACCTCTCCATTCGCGCCGGAGTCGGTCACGGCTTCGTTCTTATCGATCCGGACGTCGGTGAGCTCATTCCCCATAATATTCTGCCATGTTGTTTTCGGTCTCGTAGAGTCGCACGCGGTAGAGTTTCCCGGCCGGAAGCGCCTCCTCCAACCTGCGCCAGATCGCGACGACGAAATTTTCGGTCGACGGCATGATGCCTCTGAGAAAATCGACGTCGAGATTCAGATTCGAATGATCCACCGCCGAAACGACACGTTCTTGTACGATCCGTTTCAAATCACTCAGATCGACGACGTAGCCGGTCTCCTCGTCCGGCTCACCGGCGACCGTTACTTCGAGCTTGTAATTATGCCCGTGCCAGTTCGGACTGTTACACTTGCCGAACG
>CAZMXY010000018.1:0-1528 GCA_964570345.1 uncultured Rhodothermales bacterium
CGAACGTTTCGAAGATGCGGCGAGGCGTTCCGCTTACGGACGCGGATCGAACGCAGTGGCTCGACCGGCTCCACGAGCTGATCGGTTCGTGTCTTGCCGCCGATCGATCGGCCGTGCTGGCGTGCTCGGCGCTCAAGCAGGCCTATCGTCTGAAATTGCGGAAGGGCCGCGACGGCGTGGTTTTCGTCTACCTCAGGGCGCCGCGAGAAGTGGTCGAGGCTCGTCTGGGGGATCGAAAGGGCCATTATTTCAACCCGAATCTGCTCGACAGCCAGATCGCGATCCTAGAAGCGCCCGTGGACGCGGTCGTCGTCGATGCCGCCGCTCCCGTGGACGAGATCGTCGACGCCATCGAGGATGCCCTCCGCTAGCCGGACGGCCGCGGCGCCGCGCCGGCCGCCGTCGAGGGCGAGAGCGGCAATTACTCCACGCGCTTTACGCTGTGTCCTCCGAATTGCCGTCGCATTCCGGCGAGCATCCGATACGCGAACCGCGTTTCGTCCCGGGATTCGATGCGCTGCAGAAGGGACGTCGTAATGACCGGCGCAGGGACGTTCAAGTCGATGGCCTCGCGAACCGTCCATCGACCTTCGCCCGAATCCGGAACGTAGGCGGCGATGTCCGCCAACTCGGGATCCTCATTCAGCAGCTCCGCCGTCAAGTCGAGGAGCCATGCCCTGACGACGCTACCGTGCCTCCAGACCTCGGCCACTTGATGCAGGTCGAGGTCGAATTCCTTCTTCGCTTCCATCACCGCGAATCCTTCCGCGATGGCCTGCATCATTCCGTACTCGATCCCGTTGTGGATCATTTTCACGAAATGCCCGGAGCCGGACGGTCCGACGTGGCTCCAGCCGTCGTTCCCGTCGGTCGCAAGGTCGCGGAATGCGTCCGACAGACGCGCGACGACCTCGCTTTTGCCGCCGGCCATGAGGCAATACCCGTTCTCAAGACCCCAGACCCCCCCGCTCGTGCCCACGTCGACGAGGTGCAGTCCCGCTTCTTCGAGCTGCTCGCCGCGTCCGATCGTGTCGCGATAATCGGAGTTTCCCCCGTCGATCAGCACGTCGCCTTTTTCGAGCGAAGGCAGGAGCGACTCGATGGTCGCGTCTACCGGCCGGCCCGCCGGAACCATCATCCAGACGTGGCGTGGCGGGTCGAGCCCGCCCGCGAGGGCTTCCAGCGAACGGGCGGGCGTCAGCCCCTCGGCGACGAGATCGTGAACGACCTCGACGTCGAGATCGAAGCCGACGACGTCGTGCCCGGCGCGGAGCAGACGGCGGGCCATGTTGCCGCCCATCTTACCGAGGCCGATCAATCCGATTTGCATGATCCCGATGTGTGTGATGAGTGGATATTAGGCCGTGCGAGGACGCCGCGGGCTTCGCTGCAGCCGCTTCAGTCTCGAAACCCCGTCACGGATTCGAATCGGCGTCCTCCGCCGATTCCGCGGTCGAATCGACGTCCTTCGCCGATTCCGCGGCGGAACGCTTCTTCTTTTTGCCGGCCTCGCCCGGCGAGACGGCTT
>CAZMXY010000018.1:1628-38443 GCA_964570345.1 uncultured Rhodothermales bacterium
ATCGCGGAAGTTGCCACCCGCCGGCACCGCGAAAGTTGCCGCCTGGCCGGCATCGAACTGCACGTTCACTGCCTCATCGTCATTCGGATGCTGACCACGTCACGTGGCCTCCTCGTTGCCGGAATTTCCGTCTGCATCCTTGCCGCGGGTCTGGTCGACGCACGGCCGGCCGCCGCTCAATTTACGCGCGCCTACGTTCCGGAGAAAATCTCCCGCCTGGAGGCTGCCAATCTCTTCGCCGGCTGGAGCCAGGGTCGGTCGGTGGACGGGTTCGTCGTCGAGCTGCCCCCCGATTGGTCACTCGAGTCGGCCGCCCTTCTGAAGAATGCGTACAGACCGGTCGATCTGAACGTCGAGGAATTGGATGACTCCCGGTATCGGATCGGCGTGGACGGCGGCGTCGCCACTTCGGCTGAGCTCGTATTGCGGGTTCGAGGCGGCGACGCCAGTGGTTCGGAGAACGTGTTCGTCACGCCGTTCGTCGAAGACCCGGATTCGGGCGTTCCCCTCTTACTCGACGCCGATCGGCTCACGCTTTCCCTTCGTATCGAATCGACGTTCACGGATCCGCTCAACCGAGTGCTCTCCTTCGCGGCCCCGGAAGCGCAGCCCCTCGTCTTCCGGTCCGATGCCCTTCCTCCGATCGAACGTCAGCACGCCCACTTGCTTTCGTTCTGGTTGAAGACGACCGGCCTCAACGAGATCGTCTTCTCCACGTGGGACGGCGACCAGCACCGGCCTTATCCGCTCGAGATCATCGTAGACCCCGCCGGCCGATTGCGGACGTATCGCGGCCAACCTGGAGAGCACCAATCGATCGCCTCGAAGGAGCCCATCGCGGACGGATCGTGGCACCACGTCGAAGTGACCAACGAGCCGGAAGCAGGTTGGATGCGCTTGATCGTCGACGGGCGAACCGTGGACTCGCTCCTCACTTCAACGTCGTTTCCCACGGCGGCATGGCGTTTCGCGGCCCTCGGCGGCCGGCTGCCGGCCGAGAATGCGTATTTTGACGGCACGTCGCCCTACGCCGGGCTTCTCGACGAGCTCCGGATCGAAAGCCGCTCGGCGCAGGCGGCGACGTCGGCGAGGCGGGAGCCGGCTCGCTCGGAGCCGCTCCTGCGGCTGACTTTCGACGAACGAATACCGGCCGACCTCCTGCGGGAGCCGCCCCGCGGCGTGCGCTTCACCCGCTCGGATCTGAGTTTTCATCGTCCCGTCGAGGCGTTTCGCGCCTCTAGTGAGCGCGGCGTCGTCGTCCTCCAATGGCGTGCTCAGGATGAGCAAGCGCTGGAATTCGTCGTCGAGCGATCGCGCGACGGCTCGACGTTCGAGTCGATCGAGCGCGTCCCGGCGAATCAGGGTGAATCGAATTACGAATTCCGCGAGCCGGCGGAGGGCGAGCGGGTCGTCTACTACCGTCTTCGACAAGTTTTCCCTGCCGGTGCCGAACGCATCTCCGGGACGATCAAGGTGGGCATGGGCGCCGAGCAGCCGGAGAGCGTGACCCTCGTCGGCAACTTTCCGAATCCGTTCAACAACGCGACGACGATGAGCTATTCCGTGACGGAACCCTCTCACGTGGAACTCTCGGTCTGGGACCTCTCCGGCCAGCCGGTCCGCCGGCTCGTCGATCGAATGCACGACGCGGGATACTATGAGATCCAATTCGATGCGGGCGATCTTCCAAGCGGGACCTACTTCATGCGCCTCGAAGCGCCGTCGGGCATCAAATCGCACAAGATGATATTGATGAGGTGATGTGGCGATATTGAGCCCGCCCGCACCTTTCATTCTCCGTACTTCGTCCAGTCTACCGCATGCCGAAGAAGCCACCCGATGCCCCGGCCGCCGTGTCGATGCCGTACGTACCCGCAACGCAATCGCTGCCGGAGATTACCGTAAAGGCGCTCATCCTCGGCTTCATCCTCTCGGCCGTGCTGGCGGGGGCCAACGCCTATCTCGGACTCAAAGTTGGGCTGACGGTCTCCGCCTCGATTCCGGCCGCGGTGATCTCAATGGCGGTTCTCAGGCTTTTTCGGGAGTCCAACATCCTCGAGAACAACATCGTGCAGACGGCGGCTTCGGCCGGCGAATCACTGGCCGCCGGCGTCATTTTTACCTTGCCCGCGCTCATCATGCTTCAGTACTGGCAGGGATTCCCCTTCGTGGCGACCATGGCGGTCGCGCTCGTGGGCGGCATTCTGGGGGTCATGTTCACGATCCCCCTGCGCCGGGCGCTTATTCTTGAAGCGGACCTCCAATTTCCGGAGGGAGTCGCCACGGCCGAAGTGTTAAAGGCCGGAGAGGAGGGAGGAGAAGGCGCGAAAAGCATCGCCATTGCAGGTGTGGCCGGGGCACTCCTGAAGCTCAGCCAGACGGGCTTGCAGGTCGTCGCCGGCACGGCCGACGGGGCCGTTCGCGTAGGTCGATCGATTTTCGGATACGGCTCGGAACTGGGTGTGGCGCTTCTGGGGGTCGGGTACATCGTCGGCCTGAACATCGCCATCCTCGTCTTCGGAGGCGGCCTCATCTCGTGGCTCTTCGGCATCCCGATCTACACGGCACTGGTGAGCCCCGCCGAACTCGAGTTGATTACCGAGGGAGCGACCGGGTACGATGCCGCGCTCGAAGTCTGGAGTGCGCGCATTCGTTACATGGGGGTCGGGGCCATGGCCGTCGGAGGCATCTGGGCCCTGCTCTCCCTCCTCAAACCGATCCGCGACGGCGTTCGATCGTCGTTCGAAGCCGTTCGACGTGCTCGCTCCGGTGATCAGGTCGACATCCGGCGCACGGAGAAAGACACGCCGATCAACGTCGTGTTGTGGGGCACCGCTGGGCTGGCTCTACCGCTGTTCCTGGTATTCATGTACGTCGTCGATCAGCCGGCGCTGGGCATATCGGGCGGACTCTATGCGTCGACGATCCTATTTGGAATCGTCTTCGCCTTCGTTGCGGGATTCCTGTTCTCGTCGGTTGCGGGATACATGGCCGGTCTCGTCGGCTCCTCCAACAATCCGATTTCCGGCGTCACGATCGCGACCATTCTGGTGACGTCTCTCGTCTTGCTGTGGATGCTGGGCACGCAGATCAACTTCGCGATCGACACGGTGCAGGCCACCACCGCGGCCGCGACGTCGATTCTCGTGGGCGCCGTGGTCTGCTGTGCTGCGGCGATCGCGGGGGACAACATGCAAGACCTCAAAGCCGGTTACCTCGTCGGGGCGACGCCCTACAAGCAGCAGATCATGCAGATCGTCGGCGTCGTCGCCGGCGCGCTCGTCATCGCACCCGTTCTGGAGCTGCTCTTCCAGGCCTACGGACTGGGCGACGTCTTTCCTCGAACAGGGATGGATCCCGTCCAGGCCCTCAAGGCGCCCCAGGCCACGCTCATGAGCTCGGTCGCCGACGGCGTCTTCAACCGGAACCTGCCCTGGACGATGATCGCGATCGGCGCGGTGGTCGCCGTGGCCATCATTCTGTACGACAGGTGGCTCGAGGCACGGGACAGCGAGTTCCGCGCACCCGTCCTGGCCGTCGCCGTCGGCATCTACCTGCCGCTGGAATTGAGCGTTCCGATTTTTATCGGCGGGATGGTCGCGTGGGCTGCCGAGCATTCGCTTGCGCGGCGGCGGGATCAATTCGGCCAGGCCTTCGACGAGGTTGCGGTTCGTGCCAATCGCCGGGGTCTTCTCTTCGCCTCGGGACTGATCACGGGGGAAGCGCTCGTCGGGATCTTGCTCGCCATTCCGTTCGCGGCGGCGCAGTCGACGAGCGTGCTGCGCATCGCCCCCGAGGGTTTCGAGCCGATCGCGAACGTGCTCGGCATCGCCGGGCTCGTGTTTTTCGTCGTCTGGCTCTACCGCGTCGCGAAACGCGCCTGAGACGCGCGAGCACCATGACGTGAACGAGGTCGTCGATCCCACGTGCGTGACGCGTGACCGGGTTCGGAGCGGGATCGGAGGCGGATTGGATCCGTTTTCAATGCACGTACTTCGTCCAGATTCCGTAACCCAGGCATCACCGGTTCGCGACTATGAAACTAACGTATTTCGGACACTCAGCCTTCCAGCTTGAAACCGCCGACACGACGATCCTCGTCGACCCGTTCATCACCGGCAACAAGCACGCGGATGGGGTGGTCAAGGCCGACGACCTCGACCCCGACGTCATCCTCCTGACCCATGCCCACGGCGATCACTGGGGCGACACGCCGGCCATTGCGAAGCGGACGGGCGCCGTCGTCGTCGCAAATTTCGAGATCAGTACGTACGTCACGAGGAAACTCGGCCACGAGAACGTCCAGTCGATGAATACGGGCGGGTCATGGGACTTTGACTGGGGAACGGTCACGTGGACTTTTGCCCGTCATTCCTCCTCCTTTCCCGACGGAACGTACGGCGGACATCCGAACGGGATCATCATCCAGGCGGAAGGCAAGACCGTTTACGATCTCGGCGACACCGATGCGTTCTCCGAAATGGAGTGGATCGGCCAGGATTACGACGTCGACGTCGCACTCATGCCCGTCGGCGACTGCTTTACGATGGGTCCGCGTGGTTCGCTGCGTGCCGCAAAGCTGATTGGACCGGGACTCAGTATTCCCATACATTACAATACCTTCCCGGCGATCGAGATCGAGGTCGACGAATGGGAGCGTCTGTTATCGACGGAGGGCTTCCGAACGCGCGTGCTTCAAGCCGGGGAAACGCTTGAAATTTAAGTGCGTACATTACGGGTCGTATGGTGCGCTAACTGTCGACACGGCCGATGCCGAAATCCGTGCTCACACGTCACCGAGGTGCCGTCAAACGGTCTCCCTTCTGGCCGGTGGGCCTGATTGCGCTCGCCGTTCCCCTTCTTCTGACGACGGACGCGCTTGCTCAGCGTCCTTTCACGGTGCACGATCCCTTCTACCGCAGCGAAACGGCGAGGAGGGCATTCTATGACGGACTGGCGGCGACGGGCGAGGTCTCGTATCGCACCAACGTGTCGGGGACGCCTCCGTCGGCGATCGGCCTGAGCTTTCGACTGGATTACCGGCTAACGCAGCGCATCGATCTCAACGCCTTCTGGGATGCGGCGGGCACGACGAGCCCCTCAGACCGAGCTCCGTCGGAAGGCGGGCGCACCATCGTACTGAGTTGGGTCGGCCTGAAATATTACTGGTCCGTCGACAATTTCGATTACGCCTTCCGCCTCGCGGTAGACCCTTCGTCCGACGGCCGCGTCGGTTTTCCGCAGCTGGACGTCGCGTTCATCTCGACGAGGGGTTTTTCACCCATCTTCTCGAGCGATTTCGCGATCGGCGTGAGGCGCGTACGGAAAGGCTACCGGGAGTTCATTCCCGTCGGGTGGACGGACCTCGAGAATACGCCGCTGGTCGTAGACAGGAAACCACGTTACGACATCGTCGACACGCGTGCCCTCGGGATGGAGCTTCACTTCATGTGGAGCTACAACTTGATCTTTGATCCCGCCGCCAGCAACCTCTTCGTCTCGCTGATGGGTGAGGGCGGGCAGTACTCGCTCTTCGAGACCCAGTTCGGCGGCGCTCCTCGTATACCGGACACGACCGACGTCGAATTCGACGACGAGCTTGGCGCGACCGACTATCGCGGGGGCGTCGTCTGGATGCGCTCCGGCATCGAATACAATCGCCCGAGTTATCAGGTCATTCCCTTCATGAGCATTCCGCTCAAGCAATGGGCCCCGGATGCCGACGAACTGGCGCGCATGCAGCTCGGTCTCCGTCTCATGCTCCGCTAGAAAACGTGACCCTTGGCATCCTCTCCGACACGCACGGTTTCTTTCACCCGGCCATTCCGGATTTTTTTCGCGACGTCGACCTGATTCTCCACGCCGGCGACGTCGGCACGCCGCTGATACTCGACGAGCTCGAGAAACTCGCCCCCGTTTCGGCGGTCTGGGGCAACGTCGACGGGCAGTCGGTGCGCGTTCGTACCGCCGAACATCAACGATTAGTGCTCGGCGGGCTCCGACTCTGGATGACACACGTCGGCGGCCGTCCGGGACGATGGGACCGTACCGTCGCGGCCGCGATCCGAGAAGATCCCCCCGACGTGTTCGTTTGCGGGCACAGTCACATCCTCCGTGTAGAGCGTGTCCGGGATTTGCAGAATATGCTGTATCTTAATCCGGGAGCCGCCGGTCGCCAGGGCGTGCATCAGGTCAAGACGTGCGTGCGCCTCGACGTCGAAGACGGCTCCGCCCGGCAGGCGCAGGTCATCCACCTCGACGAGTAAGCGTGCCGGAGGATCCGGCCACGTTCCGGTCTACCCCCACGTCGCGTGCCGCCCCGACGCTTTACGATGCCTGAAATGACGTACGATGCCTGAGCAGACGGCCGTCCTCACCCGCACCGAACGCTTCGATCTTCGAGCGCTTTATGAAACGAGCCAGCTCCTAAGCCGGTCGCTCGACCTCGATTTCGTTCTCAACAGTCTCCTCCTCACCGCGATGAGCAAGCTCTTCACGACGCGCGGCGTCGTCCTCATGCAGGATCCGCTCTCGACGGGATATCGAGTCGCGGCCGTCAAGGGAGTGAAAGGGGTCAACGAGGGAGACGTCGTTCATCTCGACGCGAGCGCAGGTGACGAGCTGATGATCGACGGCCAGGTGCCGCCTTCGCTTCGGCAGTACGATCTCGTACTCGCCGTGCCTATCTCCTTCGGATATCGAAACATCGGTATGCTCGCGGTCGGCTCCAAAGCTACTCGAGAGGAATTCTCGACGATCGAGCTGGAATTCATCCGCTCCCTCGTGAACATGTCTTCGACCGCGGTTCACAACTCCCTCATGGTGGAGGAGCTCAAGCTGGCGAACCGTGATCTGGATGCAAAAATTCAGGAGCTCAACACGCTCTTCGACCTTTCGCAGGAATTCAACGCGACGATCGACCGAGACCGCCTCGTGCGCCTGTTTACGTTTGCGCTGATGGGCCAGCTTCTCGTCAGCAAGCACCTCTTCGTCATGCGCCGGACGGGCGACAAAACATTGGAAACGGACGTGCACGTCGTAGGCTCGAAGGGTCTCGGTTCGGAAAACCTCGAGCCGGAGCTCATCAAGGCCCTGTGCAGCCTCGACGACCTGCTGATCCTCGACGACGACAAGGAAGAGGGCGCGGACGATACCTGGGACGGCCTTCGCCGGCGCAGCCTGCATCTCGCCCTGCCCCTGAAGCAGCACGGCGAGACGTGCGGCGCTCTCTGCCTCGGCAAGAAGCGCACCGGTCAGCCGTACTCACCGGGGGACGTCGAATTCCTGTCGGCCCTCGGCAACCTGGCTCTCGTTTCCATTCAAAACAGCTTTCTCGTCGAAGAACAGATCGAGAAGCAGCGCCTCGAGGAAGAGATGCGTCTCGCGCGCTCGATACAGGAGCGGTTGCTTCCCCAGAAGATCCCGTCCGTGGACGGCTATGAGCTCGCGGCCGTCGCCGTCGCGAGTCGCTTCGTGGGCGGCGATTATTATGACTTGCTCGAACTCGAAGGAGATCGCGTGCTGCTTGCCATCGCCGACGTGACGGGTAAGGGCGTCCCGGCCTCGCTCCTGATGGCGAACCTGCAGGCGTCGCTTCATGTCATGCTTCCGATGGACGTCTCCATCGAAGAGGCCGTGGTTCACATCAACCGGGTCATCTGCGAGAATACCGACTACGACAAGTTCATCACGTTTTTCGTGACGATCCTCGATCGAAGCACGGGCAAGATGGATTACGTGAACGCCGGGCACAATCCGCCCACGATCGTGCGCGCGGACGGCTCGCTCGAAACGTTGGAGATCGGCGGCCTCCTGCTCGGGGTCATGAAGAACCTCGGATACGAGAAGGGCGTGACACGACTCCGTCGAGGCGACGTCCTCACGATGTTCACGGACGGCGTGACGGAGGCGATGAGTACGGACGGAGTCGAATACGGCGAAGAGCGGCTCGAAGCCCTTCTGGTCGATCGGCGAACCGACCCGGCCGACGAAATTCTGCAGGCCATCCGTGACGACGTCGCCTCATTCACGTCCGGAGTCTCGACGCTGAGCGATGATCTGACACTCGTGGTGATGAAGCGGATTTGACGTGCAGTCCGGAATCACCGCTGCACCGTCTCGCCGCGCGTCGACTCGAAAACGGCCTCCAAGTTCTCCCTTTCCGCATCCGAGAGTTCCCGATCTCGCCGCTGCATGACGGCGCGAGCGACGCGAAGCGCCTTGTCCAGTCGATACACCTCAAACTCTTCGGGCCCTCCCCAGGAGAAGGACGGAATGAGTCGGGGCTGGAAATTCGCCCCGTAGACGTTGCACGATACGCCCACGACGCTTGCCGTGTTGAACATCGTATTGATGCCTGACTTCGAATGATCGCCCATCACGAGGCCGAGAAATTGCCGGCTGGTCGCTTCGAAATCGCCCGCGACCGCGTCATACATGCGAACTTCCCCATAGTCGTTCTTCAGATTGGAGACGTTCGTGTCGGCGCCGAGATTGCACCATCGGCCGAGATACGCGTTTCCCAGGAAGCCGGAATGTGCCTTGTTCGTGAGGGAATGAATGATGGTTTCTTCGACCTGCCCTCCAACCTTGCTCCAATATCCGATCGAGCACGTATCGACGTCGGCGCCAGTCATGACGATGGACCGCGGCCCGACGTACGCCGGCCCCTTTATTACGGCCAGCTCTTGAATCACGGCGTCCCTTCCGACGTAGATCGGGCCGTTCTCCGCATTCAGTACGGCGCCCGGTCGGACCACGGCCCCCGGTTCGACGAAGATCTCCTCGCCATGGACCAAAATGGCGCCGTCACGGACGTCCGCGCCCGGGCGCTCGTAGACGAACAGGCCCTTGGTGAAGAAACGGAAGTCGCGAACCAGCGAGTCATGCAGCTCGTCCTGGAAGCTCCACAGCCGGCGAACGAGCCGGACGTTCTCGAGCTCTTCATCGGGGAGTCCTTCGAACGTGCTTCGATCCAGCGCGTCGGCGTCGACGAGGCGGGCGGAAGCGGCGGGTACCCATGCGGCCACGACGTCCTCTCCCTGGACGAACACGCGACCTCGCCGTTCATCCACCGCCCGGCGCACGCGATCCAGGGCGTCCCCATCTTCGACCACCCACCTCCCGTTGATGAACAGTACGCCGAGACCCTCGGGAATCCGATTGACCAGCAGGTCGTTCTCGAGTCCGGTCACGGCGCCTACGCGGCGCCGCGCGTGCAAAATCGTAGGCGGATCGCCGAAGGCATTGCGCTGCGCCTGGAGCAGAGTTCGCATCCCCAGCCTCAGGTCGTAGACCGCACGCGTGTGAACCAGCGGGAGAAAGTGTCCCGATTGACCGTCTTCGAACGCACAAAGATGCATACGATCCTTTACTTTTCGATTACCGGGCCAAACAGACTCGACGCTGCGGCGTTGCAGTAGATAGAGGTGAGCGGGGCGTATTTAGGGCGCCTCTCTCAGAGCGCGCGGCGCACCGCCTCCGTCAATCGACGAGGACCTGAGGGTCTCAAATCGAGACCTACCGCCGCGATGCGGAACGGTGAAGCAAAGAACACGCCGTAAGCTGTAGAACTCGCCGAAAACTAAAGAACTCGCCGACAACCGGACTGAACGTCATGAAATTTTTCGTAGACACGGCCGACCTGAATGAAATTCGGGAAGCGAACGACATGGGCGTCCTCGACGGCGTCACGACGAATCCGTCTCTGATGAAGAAGGCGGGTAACGTCGACTTTCATGAGCACGTCTTCAAGATCTGCGAAATGGTCGACGGTGACGTCTCGGCGGAAGTCACCGCCACCGACTACGACGGGATCATGGAAGAAGCCCACGCGCTGCACGCGATTCATGACAACGTCGTCGTGAAAGTACCCTTGATCCTCGATGGGATCAAGGCGCTCAAGTCGCTCAAAGAGGAGGGTATTCGCACGAATTGCACGCTGTGCTTCTCGCCTACGCAGGCCCTCGTCGCGGCAAAAGCCGGGGCGTCGTACATCAGCCCGTTTATCGGCCGAGTCGACGACGTCTCTTCGAACGGTATGCAGCTCATCGAGCAGATCGTTCAGATCTATGAGAACTACGGCTTCGAGACGGAAGTGCTGGCCGCCTCGATTCGGCATCCGATGCACATCGTCGAGGCCGCACTCGTCGGCGCCCATGTCGCAACGATGCCCCTCGACGTGATCAAGAAGCTGCTGAATCATCCGCTGACCGACGTCGGTCTCGAGCGATTCCTCGCCGACTGGAGCGATTACCAGAACGAGCTCGAAGTGGCGGGCAATGGCGCCGCGGCCGCCGGAGAGCGCGCGTAGCGAGGGCGCTGCGTCGCGTCACGGGACGGGCCGATTCAGGCGGATCCGCACGACGCACCGCATCTTTAGCGGATCGAGGTTGATTTCGTAGCGCTCCGATTGAATCGAGGTCACGTCGTGGTATATCGACCCGGCCATCCGAAATACGTCGGCCTCCTCCGACTCCACGCTCGGGGGTCGGAGATAGGCATCCATCTCATCGGTCGTCAGGCGGAGGAGCTCGACCGCGTTCCGCGTTGCCAACAGGTCGATGACCCTCGACGCGAGCCCTGCGGCACTCGTCTCTCGACGAGCCGGTAAGTCGATCGTCGCATGGCTCGGCAGATCGACACCGACAGCGCCGGACGCGCTAATGCCGGACGTACTCATCGCCATCGCCGGTACGTCGACCGCCGTCTTGTTTACTTGTTGTCCCTGTGCCGGACCCTGCCATAGCAGGACCAGGAACAGGCATACGCATAGTCTTGGCGTCATCTATATATAAACAGTCGATAATTCGACTTCCGTTAACACCATAAGAAGGGAAAATGCGTCCACATACGACATCGGCGCGTCTCGTAAGAGTGGGTAAGCGTATGTCCTACAGGGGGATACGTAGGCGTTACGCGGCGGGCCCCGGGTAACGATCGAGCTATAACACGCCGCCGCGGCGGCTGAAACAATTGTTCCGCGCCTCCTGTTTTCACTAGCGAAATCCGAGGGCGTCGCCGCCCTGTCCTCGGCGATGATCGGGGTGGCACTCTTTCGTATCCAATCCGCGTAACGTACATGGTTTTCGTTCCTCTGGGCACGACGGAGGCAATTGGGGCAAACTGCTACTTCCTGATGATCGAGGGTACCGGTCTCCTGCTCGACGCCGGCGCCGATCCCGAAGAAGACGGTCCCGATTCGGTGCCGGACTTCGGATTCATTCATCAAAATCCCGACTGGTACGTAGATCATGCACTCGTCACGCACGCGCACCACGATCACATCGGCGCGCTGCCCGTCATGATCCAAAATTTCCCCCACGTGATGGTCCACATGACCAGGGCCACGCGTGACCTGGCCGAGGTGGTACTGCCGGCCTCCGCCCGGCTCCAGCAGCGGCGCCGTCGCGAGGGAAGCTCGATTCACGAGCCGCTCTTCAGCGAAGAAGAATTGGAGGTCTACAACTACCTCTACCTCACGCACGATCTCGAGAAGGAGTTCGACGTTACGGGGCTGAAGGGGCGGGCCAAAATCACGGCTCAATTCTACAGTGCGGGCCACATCCTGGGTGCGGCCGGCGTCTTGCTGACGATTCGGCAGGATGACCGTGAGCGGCGTGTGTTCTACACGAGCGACACGAACATGCGGCCGCAATCGATCCTTCCGGGTGGTGAGTATCCGGAGCCGCCGATCGACGTCCTGTTTCTCGAATCCACGCTCGGCGCCGACCCCGAAGCCGAGCTCACGACGCGACGCACCGAGGAGCAGAATTTCGGCGTCGCACTCCGGAAGGCCATCGAGCGAAAGGCCACGATCCTGATCCCCGTTTTTGCTCTCGGCCGCTCGCAGGAGATCCTCGCGCTGATCCATCGCTTCAAGAAACGCGGCACGATACCCGCAGAGACGCCCGTCTACACGGCCGGCTCGATGCGCGCCTTCGCGGAGCTCTATGACAAGACGCGGCACAACACGCCGCGCCTCGACCCTGAATTCCAGGTCTACGACGTCGAACAGCTTCGACTGCCGCGCAATCGGGACGCGCAGCGAGACGCTCTCGCCGGGCCGAGCATTCACGTCGTCAGCAGCGGGATGATGTTCGAGCGCACGGCATCCAATAGCCTGGCACAGCAAATCGTCGAGGACGAGCGCAACGCGGTCTTCATCGTGGGTTTCGCTCGCGAGGACTCGCCGGCGGACCGGCTGGTCGCGGCGGCGCGAGAGGGGAAGGGAACGGAGGTCGTTCTGGACGTCGCGCGAGGCCCGCAGCCGATCCGCTGCGAAGTGCGGAAGTTCCGGTTTACCGGCCATGCCCATCGTCGAGATCTCATCGAGCTCGTCGAGAAGCTCAAACCGAAGACCGTCGTGCTCGTGCACGGCGAGCTCGAGGCGCGCCGATGGATGTCGGACAACGTCAAGTTTTTTTACCCCGACACGAACGTCCTCACGGCCGAGACGGGTCAAGCCGTTCGGCTTTAGGCGATCAGCTTTCTTCGGTATCGAACGACGCGCATCCGCATGAACGACCCTTCCGCGCCGGCCACACGTCAGGAACAGAAGCTGGCGGAATTCCGGAACGTGCTCGCGCCCCACCTCCAGGGCCGGATGCGTATCGATTCGATGAGCCGCTCGCTCTATGCGACGGACGCGAGTATGTATCAGCGAATGCCGCTGGCCGTTCTGATTCCGAAGAGCGTCGACGACGTGCAGGCGGCCATAGAGGAGGCCTCGCGCTTCAACGTTCCCGTGCTGCCGCGCGGCGGCGGCTCCTCCCTCGCCGGCCAGACCGTGAACGAGGCGCTCGTCATCGACTTTACGCTCCATCTCGACGAGATTCTCGAGGTGAATCGCGAGGAAAAGAGGGTCCGCGTGCAGCCGGGTCTGGTTCTAGATCCGCTGAATACCGTCCTGGCCTCGCACGGATTGATGGTCGGACCCGACCCGGCATCGAGCAATCGCGCTACGCTGGGCGGAATGGTCGGTAACAACGCCACCGGCACCCATTCCATACTCTACGGAAACGTCATCCGTCACCTGAACAGCCTGAACGTCATTTTGAGTGACGGTTCGCGGGCACGTTTCGGCGCTATGACCGGAGACGATTGGAAGCGTGCGCGGGTGCGCCCCGGCCGCGAAGGCGAAATCTACCGTTCGCTGGACGCCCTGCTGGCGTCGAAATCCGACGTCATCGAGCGGGACACGCCGGGTCACTGGCGCCGCAACAGCGGCTACCGGCTCGAGCAGCTCCTGGATGGCGTGCCTGAGCGCAACGTGGCCCGCCTGCTCTGCGGGAGCGAAGGAACGCTCGCCGTGACGACCGAGATCGAGCTGTCCCTCGTCGATCGACCTCGAAAGACGGCTCTGGCCGTCGTACATTTCGCGACGATGCGCGAGGCTCTCGAGTCGGTGACGACCATCCTGGAAACCGGGCCCTCCGCCGTCGAACTCTTCGACGGCATCGCCATCGAGCAGACGCGCCGCGCCCCCGGCTTTGCACGTCGGCTCACGTTCATCGAAGGCGAGCCCGGCGCCGTGCTCATCACGGAGTACTACGGTGACGGAGACGCCGAGCTCACGGCGCGCATCAACGATCTCAAACGAGCCCTCGATGGAACCGGCCAGGGCTACGCCGTCGTTCCGGCGCGCACGCCGATCGAGATTTCCAACGTCTGGATCGTGCGGAAAGAGGGCCTGGGCCTGATCATGGGCGTCGAGGGCGACCACAAACCGATGCCGTTCATCGAGGACGCGTCCGTTCCGGTCGAGCATCTAGCGGAATACGTCACCGAGCTGCAGAAAGCGCTCGCGGGTACGCGCACGGTCTACTACGCGCATGCCTCCGCCGGAACGCTGCACATCCGCCCGTTCATCAACACGAAAGAGGCGCGGGACGTCGAGAAGATGCGCGACGTCGCGCAGGCTTCGATGGAGCTCGTCCGGCGGTTCGGAGGCGCCGTTTCGTCGGAGCATGGCGACGGCCTCGCGCGAAGCTGGCTCCTGGAGCCGTTCGTCGGCAAGGAACTCTACGGCGCGTACGTCGGCGTCAAGGACGCCTTCGATCCCGACCGCCTCCTGAATCCGGGGAACGTCGTCGAGGCGCCGCCGATGACGGAGCACCTGCGAATGGGCCCGACCTACGCCACCATTCCCGTCGTCGAAGAGCTCGATTTTTCCGGTTCGGGCGGATTCGCCCGGGCGGTCGAGCTATGTAACGGCAACGGCGCGTGCCGGAAGCTCGAAAGCGGGACCATGTGTCCCAGCTTCATGGTCACGCGCGAAGAAGCCGATTCGACGCGCGGCCGTGCCAATGCCCTGCGGATGGCCATGTCGGGCGCCCTACCGCCCGAAGAATTTACCGGACGTCGCCTGTACGACGTGATGGATCTCTGCATCCAGTGCAAGGGATGCAAGACCGAGTGCCCGTCGAACGTCGACATGGCCAAGATCAAGACCGAGTGGCTGAGCAAATATTGGGAGGCGAACGGGCTGCCGATGCGTACGCGGTTTTTTGCGCGGATGCCGAGGATGGCTCGCCGCATGACCGGGCCGGCGGCGCGCGCGGCCAACTGGATGAACCGGCGCCCGGTCGTGCGACGTGCGCTGGAACGGTCGATGGGAATCTCGCGCAAGCGGGAGCTGCCCTCGTTCGCCCCGAAGCCGTTCACGTCCTGGTTCGAGAAACAAAGCTGGACGACGGACGGCCCCCGGGTCGTTCTCTTCGCGGACACGTTCAACAATTTCAACCACCCCGAGACGGCACGTGCGGCGGCCGAATTTCTCAGCCGCGCCGGCTTTTCGGTGCGCGTCGCCGACGCGCGGCTCTGTTGCGGCCGGCCGCAGCTCTCCAAGGGGCTCGTTTGGGAGGCGCAGGAGCAGGCGCTGCAAGTCGTCGATGCGCTGCACCCGGACGCGCTGACGGGCACTCCGGTTATCGGACTCGAGCCGAGCTGTATTCTCACCTTTCGCGACGAATTCCTGTCCCTGCTTCCCGGCGATACGCGCGCGCGCGAACTGGCGGACGTCTCGGTTACCTTCGAAGAGTTCGTTACGCATCTTCATCGCACGGACGCCCTCAACCACGTTCGATGGACGCGCGCAGAGCGCGACGTGCTGCTGCACGGACACTGTCATCAGAAAGCGCTGGTCGGCACGGCACAGTCGGAGATCTGCCTTTCGATCCCGCCGAACTACCACGTTCAAACGATCGACTCGGGCTGCTGCGGGATGGCGGGGTCCTTCGGCTACGAGGTCGAGCATTACGACATTTCGATCGCCATGGCCGAGCGGCGGCTGGCGCCCGCGATCCGGGCCGCCCCCGCCGAGACGATCGTCGCTGCCGCGGGCACGTCATGCCGAGCGCAGATTCACGACACGACCGGCCGCATAGCGCTGCATCCGGCGGAAATCCTGCGCGACGCGCTGGCATGAGGTGGCCTGCCGCGGTACGTCAACCGTCTGCGTCCCGAGGAATCTCCGTCGGTAGACGGACTCGAAAGGTGCTTCCAACTCCTTTTTTGCTCTCGACGTCGATGGATCCACCCATTAACCCCACCAGCTGCTTCGTGACGGTCAGCCCAAGTCCGCTGCCTTCGAAATTACGGCTGGCACCTTGCGATTCCTGCTGGAACTCGTCGAAGACGAAAGGAAGGAATTCCTCGCTGATCCCGATGCCGGTGTCTTCCACCGAAATCTGAACGTACTCGTGCTCGTCTTCAATCCGGACTACGACGTCTCCGCTGCACGTAAATTTGACCGCGTTCGACAGCAGGTTACGGAGTACGTTATTCAAAGCCTCGGGGTCGTTTTTGACCAGAACCGGTTGGTCGGGCGCCTCGAGTCGAACCTCCAGTCCCTGATCGGCAGCTTGCGTCCGGATTCGCGAGAGGGCCTCGCTCACCGCCGTCTCGAGATCGAACGTCTCTCTCGAGAAGGTCCACGATGAACCTTCGAGCTGCGCGAGGTGGATCAGCGAATCGAGCGTTTCCATCAGTCGCTCGCCGCTCACCTGAATGAGCTCGGCAAATTCGTGCATCTCGCCGGTCGCTTCGCCGGCGATGATCTCAGAAAAGGAGAGAATGCCCGTCAGCGGCGTTCGGATCTCGTGGCTCATGTTGGCCAGGAAGGCGGATTTGAGCCGGCTCATTTCCTCGGCGTCGTCTCGTGCACTTCGGAGCGCCTCCTCACGCTGCGCTTGTTCCGTGACGTCCATCAACGTCAGAACCGCGCCGCGTCCGCCCGCTGAATCGGAGGTTGAGAGAGGGGCGCCGTTGACGGAGATGCTTACTTTAGAGCCGTCCGGTCGGACGAGGTGGATGCGTTCGTTGTAGATCCGACTGTTCGTATCCAAAATGCGATGGGCGGGCCGTTCGTCCCTTCGGAGTTCGTGGCCGGCGTCGTCGAAGAACTTGATCTTACGTTCGTCTAGCCGATGCCCCATGAGATCCGATCGGTCGATGCCCAGGACGCCCTCCGCCCACCCGTTGGCATAGGCGACGACGCCCTCCCCGTCCAGCATCACGATTCCCACCGGCGCCAGCTCAGCGAGGCTGTAATAGCGCCGCTGCAGCCGGAGCGAGTAGCGACGCGCGCGCAGCAGGATCTCGACACGGGCATGAAGCTCCACTTTTTCAATGGGCTTCAGAATCATTTCGTCTATCAGTCGCCAGACGTCGGCCGTAGCGTGACCGATGCTCTGCCGGGACGTGACCAACAGGAACGGCACGAACACCTCGGAGCGCTCCGCGCGAACGGTTCGAATCAGGTACCAGTGGTTTTCCAGCGCCGGACCGTCGAGAACGACGAGGTCGAACGTGCCTTCGCTCAGCGCCTCGGACGCCGCCGTTTCATCGGGATCGGGCGCCACGACGGTATACCTGAGGCCGAGCCACGCGGACAGGAGGTCGCGTTCCTTCCGATTCGTCATCAAAAGAAGGACGCACGCCCCTTCGCTCGCACGTTTGTGCGATCCGATCTGCCCGGCCGTGCTTTCGTTCGCGAAGGAGGAGACGCGCGTCATGTCATCAAGGTGTCAATGAGATTCGCGAGTTCCTGCATCGCGAGCGGCTTGGTCAAGACGCCTCGTGCGCCGTGCCGCAGTCCCTGCTCCACGCCGACCGATTGACGGGGTGAGGAGATTAACAGAAAGGGCACACTCGCGGTGCGCAGGCGAATGCACCTGGCCCAGATCTGTTGATCGAACCCGCTGACGTCGATGAGCGCGAGGCTATAGTCGTCAGCACCCTCCAGTACGTCGTCCAATTCATCCAGACTGCCGACCCCAACCGACGGATAACCGCGTTCTTCGAGAAACTCACTCAGTAGCGACGAATTGCGTGCATTTCGATTCACTACGAGGATGACGCGCGGCGACGTCATGTCGCGCCCTCATTCGACGCTGTCGCCATCCACGTGGGGGCACCCGACAGCATTCCCCTCAGATCGGACAGAGGCTCGCCGACCGAGATGCCGTCCGACGTGATCGCGAACTCGCGCAGCACTTTTTCGAAGTCGCTCAACCGCTTCTTCAACACGCCGATGGCTTTGCGCAGCTCCCCTTCAATCTCCAGATATCGAAGAAAGATTATGTTGTCTGCCAGATAGCTCAACTCCACGTCCGTAGCCATAAAATCACCGACGATCGACTGCGTCTCGGTCACGAGCACGACGGTCACGCCGATGCTCTGAAGGAACTTGCAGAGGGCATGCAGGCGGTGAACCAGGTCGGCACCGTGAAGAGACAGCTTGTAGCCGGAGACGGAGTCGATCATGACGAGCCGCGCCCCCCGGTCCTCCACGTCCCGTCGAACGAGATGCGCAAATTCGTCCGGAGTATGCTGGAGCGGCCGGATTTTGCTCAACGAGAGCGTTCCCTCCTCGACCATCTTCCGTGCCGGAAAGCCTATTGCTTCTGATCTTCTTACGACGATGTCGACTTCCTCTTCGAAGGTGTAAACGATGGCGCGTTCGCCTCGACCCGCACCCTCCTTCATGAACTGAAGCCCGAGTGTCGTCTTGCCTACCCCGCTGGGCCCGGAGACGATCGTGATCGTGCCGCGCTCGAGACCGCCTTGAAGCATTTGATCGATTTCACGCACGCCCGACGGAAGCGTCTCCAGCGTCAGCTCCGCGGTCGGCAATCGCGGCTCGAGTCTCGGAAGGACCTCCATGCCGTTTTCTGCCAGGCGCATCCCGTGCTCGCCGGGCACGAAAGACGATCCGCGAAATTTCGAGACGCGAACGTGCCGCTCCTGATGGCTCAGGACGAGATTGATGATGCCGTCGCTCAGGAATTGAACGTCCGTATCGGGCGTGTCGGCGCCCGGTTCAGACGTGAATATGATGGTGGCCCCCTTGTCCTTCAGATAGCGGAGGAAGGACAGCACTTGCTTGCGATACTGAAAGACGTCGATGGACAGATAGCGGAATTGCGCCATCGAGTCGATGAATACCCGTTTCGGCTGGACCTGGTGAACGACGTCCACGATACGTGCGGTGGTCGGCTCGCGTTCTACCTCGGCGGGCGAGAAGATGTCGTACGATTCGATTTCGGCAAAGAACTCCGGCGTCGGACTCAGATCGAGGAACGTCAATTCGTCGACCTTCACCTTCATGCTTCGTGCGTTCTTTTTAATGCTCTCGACCGGCTCGCCCAGCGTGACGAACAAGGCATTCTGTCCGGCCTCCACACCCGCCGCCAGATAATGAAGTCCGAGCGTCGTTTTTCCCGTCCCGGGACCACCGCGTACCAGATACGCTCCTCCCTGAATGAGGCCTCCGAGCAGAATGTAATCGAGTCCCTCTACGCCCGTACTCAAGCGCTCGGCATGATCCGTCATCGCTAGTCGCGTTTCGTTCGTAATGCAGTTTCCGTGAGCCGTGCGCCCGTCTACGTCGGGGTTGACGTCATATTGAATCAAGGGGCTTTGAAAGTGCGAAAATAAGGTTGATGAGTCAAGGATTTGAGGATGGTATCGACGCAGCTCTTCATTTATAAATGAATGCACTACTTTTGAAATTGCTTACGTAAGCAAATTCATTTTGAATCAGTCAAAATTGTTTCGGCTGATTGCGTCGAGTACGCCGCCGCCGGAGCCTTCCGGGCGACGTTGAAGTGGGAAGGGCGACGTACCGGACCGGTAAGGTGAAAGGACGAGAGGAGCGTTTTGCTTACAGGAGGGCCGTATTGCCTGGCCGAAGTGCAGGAGCCTGCCCTGCCCGGGCCCTTTTGTCGTCTACGTTAGCCGCGCGGACATTTACCGCGTGCCCGTCTGCGGGCTCGTCCAGACGTTGTTTGAACGGTCGACGTCGGGGAATTTCTGCTCCGGATCGATCTCGACGCGCGTGACGGGCGAGTCCACGGTGAACGAGACGCTCGTAGTGGCCGCTCCCGTCAGCCAGACGTTAACGGGCAGCCGGCGCCGGAAAACGTCACCGTTCTCCAGCGTGACTTCCAGGAGCACGGGCATCGGTGCCAGGCCCTGGTCGCGAATGACGACGGTTGTCGCGTCACCGTCCGTCCGCACGGCGGCGACGGCCTGGTCGAGCGTCCACGTTTCGTAGTACCAGCTTCGCCAATACCAGTCAAGGTCCCGCCCGCTTACGCGTTCGAAGACGTTAAAAAAGTCCCAGGGATAGGGATGCTTGTACGCCCATTCGTCGACAAACGTGCGAAAAGCGCGGTAGAAGGTGTCCGGACCCAGCACCTCGCGAAGCCCCACGAGCAGCGTCGCCGGCTTCATGTACGACGCGATGCCGAAGGCCAACGAGGTCGGGTGAAAGCCCGAATGGTGCATGAGTGCTCCTTCGGCCTCCTGACGCGCCACGAATAGGTACGTGTTCTGATCTTCGAGATGGTGATTCCGGCCTGGGAAGAAGTCCGACCGGGCCTCGTTTTCGTTGAAGGTCGTGATGCCCTCGTCCATCCAACTGAATCTTCGCTCGTTGACGTTGACGATCATCGGCACCCACATGTGGCCGAGCTCGTGCGCGGTCACGTAATAGAGCGCGCTGTCGCCGCGCTGATTGTAATCGCCCATGAGCGTCATCATCGGAAACTCCATGCCCCCGTTGATGATGCCGCCCCCCTCGACGGCCGTAATGTGCGGCCAGGGATATGCGAAATCCATGTTTTCTGCGAGGAACGTGATGGAGTGCTGCTGATAGGCGGTGACCTCCGCCCAGAGGGGAGCCGTCTCGCGGTACAACGTGTTGACGTGGGTGAAATCGACGACGCCGTCACCGTCCACGTCACCGGCCGGCGTCCGAGCAGCCTCCCAGATGGATTCACGCGTCGCCGAGAAGGCCACGTCTCGGACGTTCTCCGCGCGGAAACGCCAGGTCAGATGGCCGTTCGTCCCTTCTTTCGTCGACGCGCCGAATTCGTCAGGACCGATCACTTGTACGGGAACGTCACTTTGATGCGCCTCCCGCATGCGTTCGTAGACCTCGTCGGCGAGCACGTCCTCCGGATTCAGAAGCGTGCCGGTCGACATGACGACCCAGCCCGCCGGCATTTCAATCTCGACGTCGTAGTCGGCGAAATCGGCATAGAACTCGGTCCGCCCCATGAACTGCTCCGTATTCCACCCCTCGACGTCATCATAGACGGCCATAGCCGGATACCAGTACGCGGCGTAGATGAGGTTTTCGCGGTCGTGGCCCATCCGGGCTCCGGCGCCTTTCTGCGGAATCGTGAAATCCCACTCGAGTTGGAGCGTAACGGTCGATCCGGGCTCCACCGGGTTGTCCGGTCGGAGGACCAGACTCGTACCGTTGACGTCATAGTGGGGCTGTTCCTCGTCCACGAGGTCGAGAGGCGGAAGGTCGTTCTCCGCGACGGCCACCCGGCTCAACGCCACGCCGCCCGTGAGGTCGGCAAATTCGATGCGAACGGCTCCCTCCCGATGAAAATTCTGCACGAGATCGAGATACAGCACGTCGAGCCGGTCGGGAGAGTTGTTCGTGTAGACGATCTCTCCCGTGCCCGTCAGTCGTTTCGACACGGGGTCCACGCGCGCACGCAGTCGGTAAGAGGCCTCCTGGATCCAGTACGCGCTTCCGGGCTGACCGGTGCGCGTCCGCGTGTCGTTTGCGATCGCCTCTCGATAGGCCGGAGGAGGCGTGACCTCGTGCGGCACGGGACGTTCGGGTGGATCGACGAGGGCTGCGGGCCGGCTGACGATCTGCGCTTGCTGACTTCCGGTACAGCCGGCAACGAACAGGAGCGCCAGCAACGAGGACGGAAGCAGGCGAAACGACATGGGCATGGAAGCTGGATCGGTTCGAACCGGCGAGCGACGGCGGCAATTCTTCGTCAACGCTCTATCGCGGAACGGCGTCGGTCGTATGATAGGCCGCGAGCATTTCGGCTCGATCCCATAACTTCATCGACTCCCGCAGCTCGAGGTCGATGTCTTTGAAGATCGAGTACAAGGCCCGATTGCCGAAGAGCTCCTGTCCCACGCGGGCGCGCAAATAGGTCTCCAACTCGAATCGCCGCTCGTCCGCGTCCGCACGCGCGAACACGCCTTCGGACGGATCAATCTCCGATTCCGAATCGGAAATTTTTACTCCGTTCTCGTCCGAGAATTCCCAGAACGCGTCCCAGAGCTCGTCCGCGATCGAGAATTCCGCCGCGAACGCCTCCTGACGATCCCCCCAGGTGTCACGGAGCCCGCCTTCATGCTCGATGAACCACTGCCGCACGAACCGGACGTCGAGCCCGCTTCCAAGCACCGCACGCATCAACTGGGACGAATCCGGCTGCACGACGTAGTCGGGCAGGATTCCGCCGCCGCCGAAGACGTCGCGTCCGTGCTCGGTAGTAAAATGCAGCGAATCCGGTATGCTCTCCCTGTATTTACCGGGATCGTACGTCGCTACCTCGCGGCTCGCCAACTTGTGCTCGTAATAGTTCTTCTGATCGCCGTCGTCGTACGGCGTCTGGATGAGCCGCCCGGAAGGCGTGTAGTAGCGAGCGACGGTCATCTGTAGGAAAGACCCGTCCGGGAGGGGAAACTGATTTTGCACGAGCCCTTTGCCGAACGTTCGCTGTCCCACGATCAGGGCGCGGTCGTGATCCTGCAGCGCGCCGGCTACGATTTCACTGGCTGACGCCGAATACTCGTTGACCAGGACGATGACGGGCTTGCTTTCCAGCTTTCCACTGCGACGCGTGCGGTACGCGCTCGTTGCATCCTGATTGCGGCCCTGCGTGTACACGATCATGTTGTCTCCGGGTACGATCTCGTCGACGATCTGAACGGCGGCCTCCATGATACCGCCCGGATTCGACCTCAGGTCGAGCACGAGACGCTCCATGCCTTGCTTTTCCAACTCCGACACGTGTTCCATGAACTCGTCGTACGTCTCCATGGAGAAGCGGCTGACGCGGACGTAGCCGGTCCGGTCGTCCACCATGAAGGAGGCGTCCACCGTGTAAAGGGGAATGCGATCTCTCGTCAGCGTGAATTCGAGCACGTCCCGCACTCCGCGGCGCTTTACGGCAACCCGAACCTGTGTTCCGATCGTCCCCTTGAGGCTCTTCGTGACGTCCGTCGTCGAGAGCCCGACTGCGCTGGAATCGTCGATCCGCACGATCCGGTCGCCGGCGATGATTCCGGCCAGTTCGCTGGGTCCGTCACTGATCGTGGACACGACCCGTACCGTGTCGTCGCTATAGTCGTCGTCGTTTCGAGGAATTTCGAACCAGATGCCGATCCCGCCGAACGATCCTTGATAGCCTTCCTGAACCTCTTTGGCTTCTTTGGCGCTGACGTAAGTCGAGTGTGGATCCAGGTTCTTCAGCATGGCCAGAATCGCCTTCTCGGCCATCACCTCCGCGCTGACGTCCTCCACGTATTTCTTGTTGATGATGACGAATGCGTCTTCCAGCTTGCGTAGATTGCTCATGGTGTCGTCGCTCAAGGACGACTCGAGCGTCATTCCCGCGAGCGTACCCAGAATGAGCAGAAGGACGCCTGGGACGATATAGAACTTCTTTGACCGCATCATCGGCTGGCTACCGGATTTGTAATGGTTGTCGCATCCGCACTGCGCTACTCGCTGTACGATAAGGACCTCGAAAAAGTGCCGAACGCGGCACGGAAATTCCGAAACGCCGTCGATTCGATCCGAGCAAATAGAATGCCGCGTAGAATCCTCGACGCCGCGTGTAACATTTCTTTCAGCGCGTTCGTTTTGTTGCCGGTGACGCTCGACGACCGATCGTCACCAACCGAGTGACGGAAACGACGGTATGCTGTGCGTCTTCGCGAATTCGAACATTGCGTCCATGAATACCGGAATCGAATTTTCGGATTCGCCTACTATTTCCTCGGTAGTCGTGAGGATGCCAAGGACGTCACGCAGGACGTTCTGATTCGATTCTGGAATCATCGCGACGAGGTGGATGCCGAGCGCCCCCTCGCGTGGCTCCTTCGCGTAACGCGCAATGCCTGTATCGACCACAGGCGCAGCGGCCGGCGAACCTACGAGGTGAACGGAATGGACGTCAACCAGTGGGAAGCGCCCGACGTTTCTCCCGCGGAGAAGTTCGAACGAACCGAAGGCGTGCGGCGGATCGAAGCGGCCATTCAGTTCGTGGCCGAACCGTATCGGAGCGTGCTGATTCTCCGGGAGATTCAGGACCTTGCGTACGAAGAGATCAGTGGAGCCATGAATATGCCGATGAACACGGTAAAGGTCTATTTGCATCGGGGACGCAAGATGTTACGAGCGCAACTGAGAGAGGTGATCGATCGTGAGCACGTTTGACGAGAACCGGTTCGATGAGTGGTTGGATGCGTACTTCGACGGGGACCTTTCACCCGCCGAGGTGCGGCGGCTCGAGCACGTCGCCGCCAACCGCGAGGAATTGCGCGAGGAATTGCGGCTCGCTCGTGCTCTTCAGCACGGCCTGCGTTCGCTTCCAACCCCGACCTGCCCGCCGGAAGTGACGACGACCGTCATGGCCTTCGCAAGGCGAGACGCGCGAAGAGATCTCTTGGAACGCCTCCGCACGGCGGTGGCATCGAGCTGGAGGACCGGCTTTCGGCCGTCGCTCGCGGTCGCCGTGTTGATCGCCCTCGTCATTGGCGGAGCGTTAATCACACGCCCTCGACCCGCACCACAGGCGACCTCCGCCTCGACGGAAGAGGTCGAGCGGGCACTGAACGAAGCGAGATGGGCGCTCGCCTTTGTCTCCGACATCGGCCGGCGCACGGCCACCTCCATTCGCGACGAGGTGTTCGAGGAACGGATCGTCGCGCCGCTAAACCGCGCACTGGATTCGGCTTTCGAGGGTGAGCCGCAGGTGCAGTAAGATCGCAGTCGCATTTAAGTAAGATCGCAATCGCAATTAGGAAGGATCGCAGACGCAATTCAATAGGCAAGTAATCCCCCTTCTCAAGGACACGCTATGACACGCTACCTGTTTGGTTTTTTCGTGCCGGTCGTGCTGTACGTCATGCTGACGCCCAATTTCGCGTACGCCCAGGACGACCTTCGCAGCGATCCGGGATACCTCGACCTCGCCCTGGTGGAGCAGTGGTTCGATTCCGAGCCGTGGCTGGAGGTGAATATCAAGGGCGCCCTCCTCAACCTCATAACCGAAGCCTCGAAGGCCGAAGAGGATCCTGAGCTCACGAGCGTTCTCAGCAAGCTGAGGGCGATCGAAGTGCGGGGATATCGTCTGACGACGAGCATGTTCGGCGAAATCGACCGTCGAACGGGCGAGCTCGCCCGGCAGTTGGAATCGCAGGGCTGGGAAACCGTAGTCCGGTTGCGCGAGGACGAAGAGAGGGTGAACGTCTACGTCAAGGCCAACGGAAATGCCATTGCGGGCCTGGTCGTGATGGTTCTCGATCCGTCAGACGACGACGGAGCCGTGTTCGTGAACATCGTCGGAGACATCGATCCGGAGGACGTCGGCCGTATCGGTAGAAGGCTCAATATCGACCCGCTTTCCGGCATCGGCAGGTCCAGATAAGGCTTGAGCAGCCCACGTCCACCTGAATCTCCTCGTGCCGGACCGTCATCAACCAATCCTCGCTCCGTCACCCGACATGCGCACGGATCACCGCATCGCCGCAGTCGTGCTGGTCACGCTGCTCCTGTTCCCGCTGAGCGGGTGCCTCTTCTCTCGAGAGATCGCAAACACGAGGCGCAACATCGAACGAGCCTATCCCGATCTGAGGCTGGAACGTCAGATCGTCCTGAATCTCGGCCCGATGTCGCTCCGGACGCTTCGATGGATAGCGGGCATGGTGTCGGGCGAGGAGGTCGAGATGGCCGCCAGGTATCTACGCGACGTTTCTCGCGTGAAGGTGGGCGTCTATCGTAGTGAGAATCCGTTTGCGCTCGATGCGTTTGACGTGAGCCGAGTTCGCTTCGACGAGGGATGGAAGGCCGCCGTCAAGACGCAGGACGACGATTCGCGCGTGTGGGTTTTGTACCGCGACGAGGGCGACACCGTTCGCGACCTGTACGTGGTCGTACTGGATGACGAAGACCTTGCGATCGCGCGAGTTCGCGGCAACGTGGGTCGCCTTCTCACGCGCGTCATGAAAGATCACGTCGACCTTCCGGCGCTTCTAAGGGACGGAACGTTCTGACGCCTTAACATTCAAGGTGGAGATTCGTATGGAAGGCTCGGACCGTATTGTCCGGGCCTTCACTGTATTCAGGCAGGGCACGAGAGTATATTGTACTCGTGCCTCTGCCGTGATCGTGCAGGCCTTCGACTACCCTCATCACAACCATTGATAGATGATGCGCAGCAAAGGAACCATCGTGGCCCTCGTCGTGGTGCTCCTGGTACTTTTTGCCGGATGTGCCGGATGCAACACGTACAATTCCCTCATTGAATCGGAAGAACGGGTCGAACAGTCCTGGGGAGACGTCGAAACCCAGTATCAGCGCCGGGCCGATCTCATTCCGAATTTGGTGAACACGGTCCGAGGTGCCGCCGACTTCGAGCAGGAGACGTTGGAGTCCGTCACCCAGGCCCGCGCGAGAGCCACGTCGATCAACCTGACCGTCGACGACCTGAGCGATCCCGCCAGAGTTCGCGCCTTCCAACAGGCCCAGTCGGAGCTGAGCGGTGCGCTGAGCCGCCTGCTTGCCGTCTCGGAAAATTATCCGCAGCTTCGCGCGACAGAGGCCTTCCGTGACCTGCAGGTCCAGCTCGAGGGCACTGAAAACCGAATCACCGTGGCGCGACGCGACTACAATGAGTCGGTTCGTCAGTACAACACGCAAGTCCGTCGCTTTCCGAGTAACATCTTCGCAGGTATGTTCGGATTCGACCGGCGCACGCCGTTCGAAGCGGACGAGGGAGCGGAAACGGCGCCGACCGTCGATTTTAGTTCATAGCTACACGTCGTGTCTCCCCTTTGTCGGATTTCTGATCCCGTCGACGTCCGAGCAGCGGCCCATGGCAGCCGCCGACTCGTGACGATGCTGGTATGCGCGTGGATACTCGCGAGCGTCGCCGCTCGTCCGTCGGCAGCCCAACGAATCGAGGTCCTTCCACCGAGTGGAACGCGAGTCACGGACCAAGCGGGCCTTCTAAGCCCGGCCGAAGAGCAGGCACTCACCCAGAAGCTCCGTGCTTATGAAGACTCGACCTCTACGCAGATCGTCATCGTCACGATCGCATCGCTCGACGGCGTTGCACCGGTAGACTACGCCACGGCGATCGGTCGTACGTGGGGGGTGGGGCAGGCAGGTCAGGACAACGGCGTGGTCATCCTGGTGTCGAGGGACGATCGAGAGGTGTTCATCGCTACCGGATACGGGCTGGAAGGCGCAATCCCCGATGCGATCGCCGCTCGTATCGTCCGTAATACGCTGGTCCCCCACTTTCGGCAGAACGAGTTCTACGGCGGACTTTCGGCGGCGGCGGATCAACTGATTGCTGCGGCGGCCGGAGAATTCGAGGCCGTGGAACGCGATCGGCCTTCGCGCGGTCGGGACGAGGGTCTAGGACTCGTCAACGTTCTCATGCTGATGATCATTGCCTACTTCGTCATATCGTCGATGTCGCGCGGCGGGCGCGGCGGTGGAGGAACGGGTGGCGGCCGACGTTTTCGAAGAGGTCATGGCGTACCGCCCGTCATCATCTGGGGCGGCGGCGGCTTTGGCCGCCGATCGGGCGGTTTCGGCGGCGGCGGTTTCGGCGGCGGCGGTTTCGGCGGCGGCGGTGGAAGCTTTGGCGGCGGCGGAGCCGGAGGAGGCTGGTAAGACCCATGGATCGGCTTAAAGCACTGCTCGATTTTCTGAACGAGGATCCGAACGATTCCTTCACGCGCTTTGCGCTGGCGTGCGAGTATCTCAAGCGCGGCGGCCTAGAGGAAGCACGGATGTATTTCGAAGGCCTCGTCGAACGCGATCCCGACTACGTCGGTACGTACTATCACCTGGGGAAGCTCTACGAGGCATCCGGCCGGCGAGAAGACGCGATCTCGACCTACAAGGCGGGTATCGACGTCGCACGTACCCACAGAGAGGTTCACGCCCTGTCCGAATTGCAAGATGCGCTCCTCAACGTGGAAGGCATCGGATTTGACGAAGGATGATACGAAGGCGATTCGCGGCCCTCTTTCTAAGCGTTTTCTTCGTGGGCACGGTGGCCGGCCAGCACGTCTCCACCTACACGGTGAAGTCCGGCGATACGCTGTACGGCATCGCGAGGGCAAATGGGACGTCGGTGAATGAATTGAAGCGTCTAAACGAACTCACGGGCGACGTAATCCGGGTCGGCCAGCAGCTTCGGCTCCCCGCCGCCGGCGACGAGGAGACCGACCTGAGCATAGCGCCACGAGATGCCGCCGACGAGGAGAACCCGTCAATCGCTTCCGATCGCGACGCGCCCGATGCCCGTACGATGCCGCCTGATGAGGAGGAAGGGCCGGCCGGGTTCTTCCGATCCGATCCGCGACTGACCGCGCTCGAGGAGCTCGCCGCCGGCGGCATCGACACGCACGTCGTTCGTGCGGGGGAGACGTTTTACGGCATCGCGGCGGCTCTGGGGACGAAGGCGTACGTCCTCGATGCTCTCAATGACGCCGTCGGCACGTCACTGGAGCCGGGGACGCCGATTATCGTGCCGGTGGATCGGGACGGCCGCTCCGGCCTGCCCGGATCCTTTGCCCTGGGCACGGTTACGGTGATTCCCGATTCGTATGCCGGACGCCCCATGGAAGGAGGTGAGTCGTACGATCCGGCCGACTTCGTCGTCGCACATCGCGATCTACCCTTCGACACCATCATGATCGTCGAGAATCCGGAAACCGGACGTGCGTCTTTCGCCCGGGTCGCCGAGAGAGGACCGGTCGACCGGCGTCATCTCCTTGCCGTCTCGGGTGCTCTGGCCTCGGAGATCGGCATCGAATCGGGCGAACGCGTGAGGATACGTCTGGTGGAGTAAATGCATGGCAGTGAGCCCGACGATCGAACCGCTGTCCGATTGGGAGACGTATCACCGCGTGTCGAGAACGGGCACGTACGGTTTCCTTGCCGCACTGCCTCTTCTGTTGATCTACGAAGCGCTGGTCGTCTTTGCGAATCAGGACGCCCTGACCCAAGTCCGCGTCGGCGCGGAAGTCTGGCTGAAGCAGTTATTTGCGCTCGTGGGAAGCGCCGGCCTTGCCGCCTTTGGAGGCGTCGTATTACTCGTCGGTATGGCGATTTTCTGGCACGAGCGTAGACAGAGGATCCCGCTGCGGGCTCGATATTTCCTCTGGATGATTCTCGAGAGCGCCGTCTACGCCGTTCTCGTGGCCATTATCGTCTCGGGCATCGTCGGAGCGATTCTCACGATCGCTCTCTCGAGTGAGCCCGGCGCCGCGCTCCAGTCCGTTGCCAGGATGGATCTCAGCCTCAAGCTGGCACTGTCGATCGGTGCGGGCATCTACGAGGAATTGCTCTTCCGCGTGATACTCGTGGGCGGACTCTACCTGCTCGTTCGACGAGTGGTGCCTCGCCGCGGGGCGGCGTACGCGATCGCAGCGGTCGTCGGAGCCGTTCTGTTCAGCTGGGTACACTATGTGGGGCCGTACGGCGACGTCTTCATGATCGGATCGTTTCTGTTTCGCTTCTTCTTCGGCCTCATTCTCAACCTCCTCTTTCTGCTTCGCGGATTCGGAATCGCGGCCTGGACGCATGCGCTCTACGACGTCATGCTCGTCGTCGGCTTCTTCGGATAATCCGAGAACGATCCGGCGTCTCGAGAGTAATGGCCTCTCGAGGCATGAGCGCGCACAGTCGGGTCGGACTTCTCGGCTCCGTTCGAGGCGCGCGGCTACGAATGAACGAACACCTTTAGGAATAGAAATCATGATGAATGGTGTACGCACGGCCGCATTGATGGCCGTTCTGATCGTTCTCTTTGCATTGATCGGGCAGGCCATCGGCGGTTCGAACGGCATGATCATCGCGTTCGTCATCGCCGTCGGACTCAATTTTGCGAGCTACTGGTTCAGCGACAAGATCGTGCTGAGGATGTACAACGCGCACGAGATCGACCGCCAGAACGCTCCGGAGCTGTACGACATGATCGACCGGCTTCGAAGGACGGCCGGTCTGCCGATGCCGAAAGTTTACGTGATTCCGTCCGACCAGCCGAACGCCTTCGCGACGGGGCGCAATCCGAAACATGCCGCCGTCGCGGTCACGAACGGTATCACACGGATGCTAAGCAAGGATGAGCTCGAAGGCGTAATCGCGCACGAACTGGCTCACATCCAGAATCGCGACATCCTCACGTCGTCAATTGCGGCGACCCTGGCGGCGGCCATCACGATGCTCACGCGCTTCGCGCTGTTCTTCGGAGGTGGAAACCGCCGTGGCAACGTGTTCAGCACGCTGCTGATGCTCATCCTCGCACCGATCGCGGCTTTCCTGATTCAGATGGCGATTTCCCGTGCGCGCGAGTTCGTCGCCGACCGCGACGGCGCGCGGATTTGCGGCAAGCCGGGCGCGCTGGCGAGTGCCCTGGCAAAACTGCAAGCCGGAACGGAACGCGTTCCAATGAATGCTGACCCGAGCACGGCGCATATGTTTATCGTAAACCCGTTCGCCGGAGGTATGAGCGGAATACGGAGCCTCTTTTCGACCCATCCGTCCACGGAGGAGCGCATTCGACGACTACGTGAGATGGAATTGGGCCGTTAGGAGCGACCCTATGCCGGCGACGTCGGACGTTTCAAGGCGTGCGCTTCACCCTCGTCCATACTTCCTCAATCACGAATTCACCGAGGCTACCTCGATGGTGCCACGTGTCGCCTTCGATTCGAGCTTCGAAAGGAACCGATTGACCGGCGAGGCCTCCGGAGTGATACACGATATGCTCGGTGTAGGTGTCGCCGTCGAATTCGTACCATCCGCCGCCGGAGAACACGTCCTCTCCATCCTGGAGCTGACGCCCGAACGCCCAATGGGTCGAATTGAGGATCTTGAGTGTGTACGGCGTCTGTTCCGTACGATCGACGGTGCTGTCGGGATAGACAAGCTTCTGCGAGACCATCTCCCAGGTGCCCTCCAGCGCGTTCGCAGGAAGCTGCGCGTAGACGGCCGCCACGGTAAATGCGCAAACGGTGTAGAGAAGGGTGCAGAGTCGTAGCGCGTTCCTTCCCATAATCCACCTCCAGGGCCGATTAAAGGGCGGTTTTACAACACTTTACGAAAAGGTTCGCTCAAAAACAAAGCCCCGGCGTTGGGGGCGGAGGCCGGGCGGCGGCGTATTTTGGTCCCTCGTCCGGCGGTCGTCGGTTTTGCTAGAGGCAGGAGTCGCGGCGTCCTCGCCGGGGCGCGTCCGGCTTCGGGGCGTTCGATTAAGGTTCGAAGCCGTAGAGTCGGGGAAGAGAGTCGTAGCCGATGAGATGAATGACCAGCGCTGCGATCGCTACGACGAAAATCAGGCTGAGGCCGACGAGAAGGATCGACGATGCAATCTCATAGAACCCCCATCGTCTAGTCCGCTCTTCGGAATGAAGAGGACGGGCCGGATTCTTCGGACGATGCACGATGGTACTACTTGCATTTCTGTACATGGCCGCGCTCCGGTTTTGAGCCGCTCACTTTTTTCCTGTTGCAAGGCGTAAAATGAGGCCCGGTTTCGTGGGATACTACCCGCGAATCTCGAAAACGCGAACTCGTAACCGGCGCGTCACTCCCGTTGGCGATCCGTCACATCACCGGGGCGCGGCTTCGACCCACAACCGGAGCGTCGACCGGAGTGACGTCCCGGCCGGAAAGGCAACCTTAAATTTTCATAGGATGAAAAAATTTCATGTACGTAACAAAGTATTGTTTTGCGTACATTTAGGCTACACGAATTACCCACTTTCGGCTTCCGCGTCCATGTCGTCCGTAACCCCAAAGGACACCTCTCTCCTGGCGGAGCGATTTGCCGAGATTTATCAGATGTCGCAGGAGCAGTTTAGAGACCTGCTCGCGGCGCTGCGCGACGAGTCGGTCGACGTCGATGAATTTGCGGTGCGAGCGGCCGCTCTGAGCGACGGTCTGGTCAACCTCAAGCGAATTCGCGTCCAACTGAGGAGCAAACGAAAAGAACTCAGCCAGCTCCAGACTCGCGCGTAGGGCGTTTGACGAATCGCATGCGAGGCGCCAGACGAGCGGCATGCGGGGAGTTTGACGCGGGGCGTATGGGGCAATTGACGAGCCGCGCACGGCCGGCGGCGATCGGCGAGATTCCGTTTTTGTGCCGCCTCGTCTCAGCCCAGGTGCTTCGCGTGCAGGGCGAACAGCGCTCCCTGGGGATCCATGCATGGTGCGACGTGGTCACCACCGGGAACTTCCATCGGCCCGGCCAGCACCCTGCCGCCATGTGCTCTCACGCCTTCAACGGCGGTGTGAACGTCGTCGACCAGCACGTAGTGAAGCCAGAAAGGCGGTCCCGGCATGTCGTCCTGCACCTTGTTGTACATGCCTCCGTACGTGGCCTCGCCGTGCCCGTACATTCGGTACGTCCCCATCTCGCCCATGTCGACGTCTTCCGTTACTTCCCAGGCGAAGAGCGACGCGTAAAAGTCCATTGCGGAATTGTAGTCGGTCGTAGCGAGCTCATGCCAGCTGAAATGGCCCGGTCTCAGCTTACCGGAGGGCCCCGGCGGCGTACCGGCCGGCGTAAAAACCGAGAAGACGGCGCCGTGCGGATCGGCGAGAATGGCGAACCGGCCGACGGTCGGCACGTCGACGGGCCCGTGCAGTACCTGGCCTCCGAGCTCTTTCGCTTTCTCGACGGCCGCGTCCGTGTCGGGGACCGTCGTGTAGGCCAGCCAATGCGGAGGGACGGTCTTCGCCGTCTCGTCGTCCAATCGAACGAGGCCGCCGATCAGGTCCTCGCCGGCAGTCCACATAATGTACGCGTCCTCTCCTTCATCCCACGTCTTCCGGCCCCAGCCGACGACCTTTCCGTAAAAGTCGACCGCGCCCGCCGGGTCCGTCGTCATCAAGTCATACCAAACGAAATGTCCGCGCGTCCTGTCGTTCGCCATGTGTTTGGAAGGATTGATCTTAAGTTTGCCGGTGTACGCTCACGATCATAAGGTCGTGGGATTCGCACTACGTCGTTTGACTCCGAACGACGTTTGACGCCGCAGGTATCGGCGCGCGCTTAAGCGACCTGCACTTTTCCCGCTCGTCCGCACGCCCCGCTGCCGGTACGTCGCTCGCGCATGTCATACCGCGAATGAACGGACATGCGGAAGAAAAAATAGCAAAACTAAGGGTAGAATCTCGCACACGGACATTGAGCAAGCGATCAGCACGCTTTTCCACAAGCTTTATTGCGGAATCTCAGTTTTGTATACTGAGCCGCACGAAAAACGTCGGATTCGGGATTCAAATTGACGACCTCACAGACACCAACGTTCATTCTCTGATCATCACTAACATGAAACACGTCACTACACTTGTTTTCGTTCTCGTTGTTGGGATTTCCGCCGCACACGGTCAGGGAATCGGGGTCGAACTCGGCCCCAAGTTGGGTTTTGACGTCGCAGGGGACATCGAGGAGCCGTTTATAGGGGTCGACGCGCGGCTGACGACGTCCCTACCGGTCATAATCAACCCCGTGTTCGATTATTACTTTACAGAAGGAGATCTCACAATCTGGCACATCGGTGTCAATGCCCTCTTTGAGTTCGGCATTGACAACGAAATGTTTACGCCTTACGCCGGCGCCGGTCTCGGCATCACGCGTTGGTCAGTCGACGCCGAATTCCGACAGTTTGACGAGAGTGACTCCAGTGTGGGACTGAATGGCGTTGGGGGAGCAAGATTCGCAGTCGGCAACGTGAATCTATTTGGTCAGGCGCAGCTGACCTTCGGCGATTTCGACGTGTTCGCGCTGGCCGTAGGCGCACTCTTCGCCCTGGGCGGCAATTGAAGGTTTCATTCTTGCTCGCCAAGCTGACCAGGCTCACGTCACTTCAGAAGATTCTCGTCATCTGAGCGATCGAGTTCCTCGCGGACCTGCGCCTCGAGCCGGCCGTCGGGGCGAACGTCCACGGACCTGTCCCGGCCGGCCGTCTGTTCGCGAGTCCCAGGCGCGACGCGCGGCGCCTTTTTCGGAGTCGTCTCCATGTGGACGCGGTAGGTGGGCGCCGGCAGCTCGATCGACGCGTCGTCCAGAGCAGCCTTTACGATGCGAATCGCCTCGCTTCGGACTTTGTAAAAGTCGGCATCTAGCTGATTGACCCAGCCGTGATAGCGAACGATCAGCGAGGTCTCCAAAATTTGCATCACGCGGCCGAAGGGTGGGGGCTCGCGCATGACGCCGATCATGATGTCTAACGCGTCCACGCCGACTGAAATGGCCTCCTGTGGATCTTCTTCCAGGCTGATCGCAACGTCGAAGGAGAACAAGCGCGTCGGATTGATGGTGAAATTCGTGAGCGGATTCTTGAACACGTGGGCATTCGGAAGCCGAACGTGATTCCCTTCGAGCGTCAGCAGCACGAGCTCGCGGGACGTGAGCCGAACGATGCGGCCTTCGAACTCACCGATGCGCACGAGATCGTTCACCGAAAACGGCCTCCGAAGGCTCAGCAGCATGCCCGCCAGGTAATTCTCGACGATGTCCTGGAAGGCGAATCCGAGCGCTAGCCCGATGATGCCGGCGGCGCCCAGAACCGCTCCCATCAGACTCGCTATCCCGAGGATGTCGAAGGCGAGCACGAGGCCGATCAATACGAGGATCGTTCGGAACAGCCGGCTCAGAAATCCCCACATCAAGGGGTTAATGCCCGTCCACCGGGCCGGTCGACGCCAACGTCCGATGACGACGCTCACCAGAGCGAACGTCAGGATGACGAGTAGGGCGACGGCAATGACCGGAAGCTGGGAAACGAACCCGTCCCAGAACTCCTGGATCTTCGCCACGGCCGGACTCAAGCGCGTTTCGACGTCCATGGACGCCTCCACGTCATTGACGACGTAAACTACGCCTACCAGACTGGAGGCGAGCTCCTCGGCCCGTCGCCTCATTTCCGGTTGTCCGACGGATCCTCCGAGACGAACGACGCCTTCCGTGACGGCGACGGTCACGTCCCCGAACTCATCCACGTTCGAGAAGATGGTCCGAAGCCTTCCCGCCAGTAGTGAGTCGGGTACGCTCTGGACGACTTCGGTGGCGTCGGAGTCCCGCGGGGCTTCGGGCACCGCCTGGCCCAGGCCGGGTTCCACGACGAGGATGCACGTGGCGAGCATCCAGACCGGAAGCGGCACGCTACGGAGGCGTCCATGTGCCGCTCTCGATCGTTTCGTCTTACGCTGAATGATCCTCAACGGCAGATAGCGGATGTGATTGGGTGTCTGAGTGGGGATCGGGCCCGCGGGGGTCCGGACCGCGGTGTCTGACATCTGGCACGTCTTCTACGCCGTGCCGATCGGGTTGACACTAAGCTGACGCGAATAACGTTGGTTAGCAACTCCGAAAACGGCCTTCCGCTAAACGTGCGCGCCGAACCGGCGTGTGCGCCTCTACTCGAAACCGGCACGAGGGGTTGGCAGATCCGCCCCGTCCGCGTTATCCTTATGGAAGCGACGTTTTTCGTCAAGCGCTCGGTCCAATCAAAGTAGATGCTACGATTTTGCAGCGGTCTCTCACGTTTGCCATCCTCCTGATTATCATCTCATTGCCGGCATTCGCACAGACAGGTAAGGGGGATCGAATCACCGGCCCTGATTTCGCGACTCGCAGCCCCGTTCTGGGACAGAACGGGATGGCGGCCACGAGCCATCCACTCGCTACGCAGATTGCGATCGACGTGCTGAAGCAGGGCGGGTCGGCCGTCGACGCGGCGATTGCGGCGAACGCAATCCTCGGGCTGGTCGAGGCGAACAATTGCGGCGTCGGGGGGGACCTGTTCGCCATCGTGTGGGATGCGGAGTCGCAACGGCTGCACGGCCTGAACGCGAGCGGACGCTCGGCGCGAGGCTTTTCGTACGAGAAGCTTCGGGAACGAATCGGGGATCGGGACCGGATTCCCACGTACGGCCCGCTGGCGATCTCGCTGCCCGGCGCCGTCGACGGCTGGTTCGAGCTGCACGCGCGATTCGGTCGCTTGTCGATGGACTCGCTTCTGGCCCCGTCGATTCGCTACGCGCACGCAGGCGTGCCGATGACGCAGGTCGTAGCGTACTCGTGGCAGACGGCCTACGATCGAATGAAGGCGAACGAGGAGGAGATTGGCGAGTTCGAAAATCTGGAATCCACTTACCTCGTCGACGGCCGGATGCCGCGCGAGGGCGACGTCTTCCGCAATCCGGACCTGGCCCGGATGTACGAGCTCATTGCGGATGGGGGCCGCGACGCGTTCTATCGAGGCGAGATAGCGGACGTGATCGACGCCTATGCGCGCCGGACGGGCATCCCGCTCCGGAAGGAGGATTTCGCCGCGCATACGAGCACGTGGGTGGATCCCGTTTCGGTCAATTACCGCGGCTACGACGTCTACGAGCTGCCGCCGAACGGGCAGGGCATCGCGGCGCTCCAGATGCTGAACATTCTGGAGGGCTACGACCTCGCCGAGATGGGCCACAACAGCGCGGACTACCTGCACGTCCTCCTCGAGGCCAAGAAGCTCGCCTTCGCCGATCGAGCGCGGCACTACGCCGATCCGGCATTCGCGGAAATCCCGCTCGAACGGCTGCTCTCGAAAGGATACGCCGCGGCGCAGTGGGAAAAAATCGACATGCGCCGCGCGGCCGAGCGGATCGAAACGCACGACCTCGAACACGGCGAGACCATTTACCTCACCGTCTCCGACGCGGACGGTAACATGATCTCCCTCATCCAGAGCAACTTCCTGGAATTCGGCAGCGGGATGGTACCCGACGGGCTCGGCTTCGCGTTTCAAGGCCGCGGCTCCCAGTTCGCGCTCGATCCCAATCATCCCAACGTCTACGCGCCCGGCAAGCGTCCCTTCCACACGATCATACCCGGCTTCGTCATGCGGGACGGACGGCCGTTCATGAGTCTCGGGGTGATGGGTGGGCCTTTCCAGCCGCAGGGGCACGTCCAGGTGCTGCTGAACGTCATCGACTTCGGCATGAACGTGCAGGAGGCGGGGGACGCGGCGCGGTTCAGTCATTCGGGAGACAGCGACCCGACGGGTGCGCTGATGGTCGACGGCGGATGGGTAGCGTTCGAATCCGGCATCGCACCCGAGGTACGGCTCGAGCTTGCACATCGAGGCCACCGGATCGCTCCGACGGACTTTTTCGGCGGCTATCAGGCGATCGTGTGGGACGCCGAGAACCAGGTCTACCACGGAGGATCCGACATGCG
>CAZMXY010000019.1:0-2451 GCA_964570345.1 uncultured Rhodothermales bacterium
AAGGGAGCGCCCAAGTTCTTAGATTGGCCGGACCTTCACCTCCTCAGATTGAGGGTCCCGCCGTGATTGAATCCGGACATTTTAGACCGGCAGAAAGCGGATATTTACGACCGGCGCCAACAGACGCCGCGCCGATGTAGATGAATCCCGTTGCGCTTCGCCCTTAAAAGGGTTAGACCGCTTCGCGCTAGCCCATGATCGAGGGCCTGCGGCCCGGTGTCTACTCCCCATATCTTACGGCAAGTTGATTTACTCACTTACTCAAAGCATCATGAGGACACGAAGACGCTCGAGCTTCTCTGCGAGTGCCTCCGCGTATGCCTCTCGCTGCGCCTCTACCTCCATATCACGGTCGAGCTGACCGTCTAGGAACTTCTGGTAAGCGTTGCGACCCCCAAGGCCGCCGCCCTCACCCCGTCTCATGTGCCGCCGGCGTTCTTCGCGCTCGACGGCAAGGCGCCGCTGGCGGCGTTCGATCTTCTCGCGCACCTGGTCGACGTCGGAGAGCCGCACATATTCGCGACGGCGTTCACCATCCTCATACCAGAGCCGGAAGTAATACGGGCCGTGTAGATCCTCCTGCCGCCCGCTCGCGCACTTGCAATTCGATCGACCGCACCCTTTGAACCGTTCCTGTAGGCTGCCGACGAGCTCGCCGTCCTTGCACCGATCGAGCCGATACCACTTCGGCCACCGTTTCCGCTTCGGCCGTCTATAGCCGATCGTGCCGTCTGGCTTCGGATATGGGTATCGAAATTGGCTCATAAGTGAGTTTTTCTCGGCGGCCACGGCCTCGTATCTAGCACCGGAAAGCTTGTGACAACTTCCGCGGTCTCGAGCTCACGTTTTCTCACGTCTACGGATCTCACGTTTTCTACGGTCCTTGCCGGATGAATCCTCGTTTTTTTATGTGCCCAAATGTGGAAACACCTCCGCTTTTCCATGTCGTACAGCCGGGTGCCAAGCGGGATAACATGTACACTTTGCAGGATTACGAATAACTGCGGTAGAGGGTAGTACGATCAGGGGCATCCCAGAAACGGGGTGCCCCTTTTGCTTGGTCCTGGCATGCGTTGTCGTTTCGCGAGGGACAAAGTGGAGGTTGTCTTATATCCCTGATGCGACGCTGTCTATCAACAACGAGGTGCACAATGGCGGAATTCAAAGTTGGCGATACGGTTCGGCTGAAGTCCGGAGGCCCCACAATGACTGTAGATCATCAACTTACTCCATCTCCCTATGCGCTATTCCCATGGTGCGCCGTCCGCCGCGAACGATCTGTGAGTGCCCCCGCTGGAGAGTATCAGCGAATTGCGGCCGGCGTGATAAACTCGCGGTGGCTGCTCCGCGGAATCCGCAGCTTAGTCGGCCCGGGTCCACGCGCTCTCATTCCACGACCACACGTCGTTGAAATAATGACAGGAGTCTCCACGGCGCGTGCTGCCCACCCATCAGATACGCCTTCTCTTCACCGTCGTGGTAGACGAGTTGATGACGTCCTCTGGCTTCCGGAATAGGTCGCCGTCGCAATCGACTCGGTGCGCCACGGAGAATTCTAATTCGCTCTCGGCCTCGGGGACTGAGCGGGCCTCCTCGTCCCCCTGGCCAAGCCGGCATACGGCCAGGTTGGGCTCCTGTGAGAAGACCCGCTCATTCTCGCGGACACGATTGAGCCCCGAATTCGTCAATCGTGCACCTGAATGTTGCCCGAGACCGGATGAGTCCGAGCGTTGTCATCCGGCCAGATCCGGGTGTCGCAGTACTCCTGGGAGGTTATGATGCCGCCGTTGCCTTCGAATCCGACGAACGTCGTCCGATCGACCGCACCGGCCCCCTCACCGCCGTCCAGGACACGAAACCAGACGTCCTTCCCGACCTGCGTCGTCGCATCGTCGCGGTAGAACGGCTGCGTGGAGCGGTTCCTGGTGATGATCCCGCCGACCCAGGCGCGTCCCTGCTCCCGGTCGACGGTAACACAGGTCACGTCGCCGTGGAATTCAATCAGCCCGCCTTCAATCACGTCGGGGATCCCGTCACCGAGATCCAGCACGTAGCGTAATCGCCCTGCAGCGCTGCCCTGGCTAAACTGCGTCGCGGCGAAGGAGAATTTTCCGGCGAAGATCTCCCCCGAAAAGTCGAAATCGTACTGCCCTCCACCGGTCGTCTTCGCCTCGATTCCACCGTTCTTGGGCGCCGAGTGCGTCAAATCGGCCTCCGCTGCCGCAGACGTTGGCGGCGCCGTCATCGGTTCGCACGCCGACAAGGCGAGTCCGCTTACGAGCAGCACGATCACTGTGACATCGAAATTCCACATGCCTGGCTCCTCCTGAATAGTTGGATTTTCGGACGTTCTGAATCATCATAGCGTCATCATAACGACAGAGAGCCGGGGCTTCTTGAATCGTGCAAACGTGTTTTGAAGATGTCCAACTACGTCTGGACGCAGGCTTT
>CAZMXY010000019.1:2551-5489 GCA_964570345.1 uncultured Rhodothermales bacterium
TGGACGCAGGCTTTTTCGCAGGCTGTGTCCAGATCCGAAAGGCACCACGTCGCGACTCGTCACGCTCAACGTGAACGACAGGGATTGAGAATGGGCTTGACGGGCGCGATCCATTATCGCTTAGTTGAAATCGTTCGTTTCGGCCGTCGATCCGCCTTGACGAAGGGAGTTGCGGACGTCTAGAAAGAACCCATGGAGCGCACACTCGACGATAGCGTCCCGCTTACGATGGGAAGCCGACGTTCCCGGTCGGTCGACGTCGGTCCATTCAAGGTGACGGAGGCATGGTTCGCACCGGGCCTCGTCCTTCCACCGCATCTGCACGAACGCACGACGTTTGCGGTCATACTGGCGGGGTCATTCGATTTACGCTTCGGCGGCAGGAGCTACGAGTGCGAACCGTCGACCGTTTTCACCGAGCCTCTCGGCGAGAAGCACGAAAACCGTTTAGGCCCGAAGGGTGCGCGCGTGCTCGTCCTGCAGCCGGATCACCGTCAGGAAGAGCAGTTCCGACCGTGTCGACGTCTCCTTGATAGGATTACGCACACTTCCCACGGCGGTATCAAGGCGTTGGCACTGCGGATGGCCTACGAACTCAATTCAGCGAACTCCGCTCGCCGGCTTGCGCTCCAGGGACTGGGTTTCGAGATGCTCAGCGCGGCAAGCCGTGCCACCGAGTCCGGAACGCCCGCGCCCCCGGCATGGCTGAGACGGGCAGAGGAAAAGATTCGGTCGTCATACCTGGATGAGGTCGACCTCGACGAAATCGCTGCGGCCGCCGACGTGCACCCAGGTCATCTTGCCCGTGCTTTCCGACAGCACTTCCGCGAATCCATCGGCGCCCACATACGGCGCCTCCGCCTCGAGTGGGCCGTATCGCAGCTGGCATCGACGGACGACGCCATCGCGCACGTCGCTCTGCGAGCCGGATTTGCCGACCAGAGCCATTTCACGCGCGCCTTTGAGCAACACGTCGGCGTAACGCCGGGACGCTTCCGAAAAGCGGTCGCGGGCTGATTCCGGACTGCAATCTCACCGTACTTTATGCGAGCGTCCCGTCCGATGGGCCTCCCCGGTACGATTTTCAGTGAGTCAATGCGGAGTTGATATTGGGCTCGGGTTTGCCTAGGATTTGCACGTATCGACGAAAACGTTCAGAAAGGCGCGCAATTCTGAGAAGTACGAGGTTAACCAATGAAATACGTTCTTAACTTCGCCGTTCTACTCGTCACTTTCGCCATGCTCGGCTGTGACAGCTATAATGGCACGGGATCTGACCCCGAAAGTGAGATCGCCGAAATCCGCATGGTGCCGGACAGCGTACTCATGGAAGTGGGAGATCAGGTGGATTTTTCGCTCGTGGCCCTCACAGAGAGTGGAGATACGGTGCAGAATGCTAACCTCGACGTTACCTGGTTTTCGAGGGACCCCGCCGTGTTTACGGTGGAAGCCGGCGGTCTCGCTACGGCTCAGGATACCGGCACGGCCTATTGCGTGGCCGAGGCGACCGATGAGCTTGCCAAGGCTTCGCTGAGCGCTCGCTTTACCGGACGCGATTCGGCGTTTGTCCAGGTTTTTCTATTCTAGATTCGGGCGGCATGCCTTGACGGCTGGTTCATCCGGTGGTCGGCGGGCGGATCGACGAGTCGGGTCTGCGCTCGAATCATCCTGAGCGCATCGGGGCCGTAATTGAAGAGCAGATCGAGCGCCGATAACCCGGGTACGAATCCGGCGAAATTCTGCCGGCGTTCCAGCTCCTCAAACGTCAGCACGTGCGTTGCGAGCGGGAGATCGACCGTGGCGGTGGCACGCGGGACGACGAGATCCGACCGGCCGAGCACTTCAAGGACGGCCTCCATCGTCGCCGGCGCGCCGTCCAGCTCCGACGCGCGGATCAGCGGGGTGTCGATGCCCAGGAGTGTGCGCATGAGCTCGATCGATCGCATCGTCAGATCCGCCAGCCGGTCCCATTCGTCCTCGAAAACGGGACGCAACCGATCCTCATAGAAATCGAAAAAAGGGGTCGTCCGGTAGTTGTAGTGCAGCGCCCGCCAGTGCTTTCGCAGCCACCGGCGCTTGCCGTGGATTTCGACCTCGCCGATCGGGTAGCCGTGTTGCCGGCCGCGAAGCGGAATGCTGATCCACTGCCGGCCGTCCGGCGTGCGCAGCGGCGTTCGGTTTTGGAAGGATTGCCGGCTGTACCGGAACGTGTCGGCGACGACGAAGACGTCGGCCTGGTCCAGCAGAGCCGCGTATTCGAGCCGTGGCCAGTATTCGGGGGGTCGAACGGCGATCATGAGGCGAGCGCTTAGAAGGTCGGCGTGACCGGAGCGGTCTGGTGGACGCAAGATTCCGCTGGAGGCCGGTCGACGAGCTTGGATTACAGGGTTCGCACAACGCGCCTGACATATTCGTTCTATATTATGTCGTCTTCCTCGAAACGATCCAGCCGGAGGATTAGCTCGCCATGCGCATCGCACTCATACTTTCGCTCCTGCTCGCCATCGTCGCGGTCATCTTCGCCCTGCAAAACCCGGCCTATGTCGACGTGAATCTCGGGCCGTTCCAGATCCGCGAATCGACGGCGCTCATCCTGATGGTCACGTTCTGCATCGGCGTCCTCGTCGGAATACTTGCGACCACGCCGAGCATCGTCAAACGACGGAAACGGATTCGATATCTGGAGAAGCGGGCGGTCGATACGACCACGGAGCCGGCCCCTGCGGCCACGGAACCGCCCCCGGCCGAAAGGGACGTTCACACGAGTACGTCGAAAGAGTACCGCAGCGAATAGCGTGAATTTGAAGCCGCCTCCCCTGCGCGAAGGAGATACGATCGCCGTCGTTGCCCCCGCCAGCGCGCCCCGGGACATGTCGAAATTCCAGCGGGGCATCGATCAGCTTCGCAAAAGAGGCTACCAGGTAGAAGTGGGCCGGTC
>CAZMXY010000019.1:5589-34934 GCA_964570345.1 uncultured Rhodothermales bacterium
AGCGGGGCATCGATCAGCTTCGCAAAAGAGGCTACCAGGTAGAAGTGGGCCGGTCGGACTACGCTCGCCGCGGCTATCTGTGCGGCCCCGATCCCGACCGGCTTGACGAGCTCAACGGCTTCATCCGACGGCCGGACGTGAAGCTAATCCTCGCAGCACGCGGCGGATACGGCACGATGCGCCTGCTGCCCGCGCTCGATTACGGGGCGCTCAAGGTGCACCCGAAGCTGTTGGTCGGCTACAGCGACATCACCGCGCTGCACCTCGCCGTGTTCGAACGAACCGGTCTGCCCGGCCTTTCCGGGCCGATGGCCGCCGTGGAATGGCACGATCCCGATCCGGCCAGTGAACGTCTTTTCTGGGACCTCGTGCGGGGAGGTACGCCGGATTCACTGCTCGGACCCAGGGGCGAACGGATGACGGCGCTGCGCCCCGGCACGACGCAGGGCGTCCTCCTCGGCGGTAACTTGTCGGTGATCGTACGGCTCATCGGAACGCCTTTTCTGCCGTCGATGGACGGCGCCATTCTGTTCGTCGAAGACGTCGGCGAGCAGCCCTACCGGATCGACGCCATGTTCGCCCAGCTGAAGCTGAGCGGGGTACTCGACCGCCTCGGTGGGCTGCTCATCGGCTCGTTCAGCGATTGGGAGCCGGAGGACGACAGCCCGACGCTGACGATCGACGAAGTGCTGGACGACTACCTTTGCGACGTGTCGTTTCCGGTCGCCAAAGACCTCGTTTACGGCCATTTTCCGGTGAAGAACACGCTACCGGTTGGTGTCCAGGCTCGTCTGGAGGTAACTTCCGAACGAGTCTCGCTCGCGATCCTCGAACCCGTAGTCAATACGGACGCTTGAACGGTTCACGTCACATCTCGTCTGCTCAGCGGCCGCTCGACTCGGCATCATCCGGATAACCCACTCGTCAATCCATGGTTGAACGTTTGCTCAAGCTGGCCGTCTTCGCCTCCGGCCGTGGAAGCAATTTCCAATCGATTCTCGACGCCGTGGACCGGGGAGAACTCGAACTCGACGTCGTACTCTGCCTTTCGGATCGGCGAACGGCCGGGGCACTGGAGCGCGCCGAACGGCATCGAGTTCCAACGGTCGTCATCTCCCCCGTGGACTATGAAACCGAGGAAACGTATGCGAACGCGATGGCTGAGGCACTCGATCGGCACGACGTCAACTTCATCGCCCTCGCGGGCTATCTCAAGAAAATCCCCCCTCGAATCATCCGGGCATACAGGCAGCGGATCATCAACGTCCACCCGGCGCTCCTGCCGGCATTCGGCGGTCAGGGGATGTACGGCCGGCGCGTCCATGAAGCCGTCGTCGAATACGGCGTCCATTGGACCGGCGCCACCGTTCACGTGGTCGAAGAGGACTACGACACGGGTCCCGTGGTCCTCCAGGAACCGGTGCCGGTTTTACCCGATGACACGCCGGAGGACGTAGCCGCCCGCGTACTCCGCGTCGAACATCGGCTGTATCCGGCCGCGCTGCGCCTGTTTGTCAAGGATAGAATCCGCTTCGAAGGTAGGCGGGTGCGCATCCTCGAAGGGGAGGACGGCGGCACGACATCCGAAGATTCGGCGACGGGTGTCGACGTCGGAAGGGAAGCCTAGCAAACAGAGCAGAGCCCCACGAGCCCGCCATGATCTACCTATCCTGAACATGATCACCGTCAAGGACCTTCCCCCTCCCCAAGATCGGTATCCGATTCGGCGCGCGCTCCTCTCCGTCTTCGACAAATCGGGTCTCGAGCCGTTCGCGAAGCGCCTACATGATCGAGGCGTGGAGCTCCTTTCGACGGGGGGAACGGCGCGAGCGCTCCGCGAAGAGGGCTTGCCGGTAACGGACGTCGCGAACCTGACGGGATATCCGGAAATCCTGGACGGCCGCGTCAAAACGCTGCATCCCGTCGTTCACGGGGGCCTTCTGGCCCGACGAAACGACGAGGCGGACGTCCGACAACTGGAGGAGCTCGGCATCGAGCCGATCGACCTCGTGGTCGTCAACCTCTATCCTTTTCAGGACGTCGTGGCGCGGGGCGACGTTTCGGAAGCGGAAGCGATCGAGAACGTCGACGTCGGGGGCCCGACCATGATTCGTGCGGCAGCCAAGAATTTTTACTTCGTCGGCGTAGTCACGTCGCCCTCCCAGTACGAAGACGTGGCTTCCGAGATCGAAACCAACGGCGGCCTTGCGCTCGACGTTCGGCGGCAACTCGCTAGCGAGGCATTTCGCCGTACCGCCGAATACGACGGCGCCATCACCCAATATTTTTTCTCGCAGACGCCCTCGTCGCCCCGCGAGCACATGCCGGACGATCTTGACCTCACGCTGCCCCGCGCACAGACCCTGCGCTACGGTGAGAATCCGCATCAGCGGGCCTCGCTCTACGGCCGCCCCGAACGATTTTACGAACAGCTTCACGGGAAAGAGCTGTCCTTCAACAACTTGATCGACTTGAGTGCCGCGATGCAGTTGATCGACGAGTTCAGCGACGACGTGCCGGCCTGTGCGATCCTCAAGCACACGAATCCATGTGGCGCCGCACTGGCTGATTCGCTTGAGGAAGCGTATCATCGATCATTCGCAACGGACCGGCAGTCGCCTTTCGGAGGCGTCGTCGTCGTGAATCGAGCCCTCGATCGCGCCACGGCGGAGGCGATCGACGCGATTTTCACGGAGATCGTCATCGCGCCGGAGTTTGAAGAAGGCGTGCTCGATTTGCTGATGGAGAAAAAAAACAGGCGGCTCATCCGCTCGCGCGCCGCGGCACGAAACGACGAAGCGCCCGATCTCCGATCGGTGATCGGCGGGGTGCTGGTCCAGTCTCGCGACCCGGCTCTGCCGGGATCGGCCGCCGCACGAGCGGTCTACCGAGTCGTTACGGAGAGAACGCCCTCCGAAACCGAATGGGAGGACCTGGATTTCGCCTGGCGGGTCGTGAAGCACGTGAAGAGCAACGCCATCGTGTACGCCAAGGATCGCCGAACGCTCGGCATCGGCGCCGGGCAGATGAGCCGCATCGACTCTTCGGAACTCGCCCTCATGAAGGGCAAGAAATCGGAACTTGATTTTACGGGATCCGTGGTAGCATCCGACGCTTTTTTTCCCTTCCCCGACGGCCTCGTTGCGGCAGCGGAAGCCGGTGCAAGAGCCACCATCCAGCCCGGTGGTTCGATCCGCGACGACGACGTGATCGAGGCGGCCGACGCGCGCGGGTTGGCCATGGTTTTCACGGGCACTCGCCACTTCCGCCACTAACGGTTATACTGTGACGACCGGCACGCCGACACCCGGCTGCGAGTATAAAATCTGCGCCGCGCGCTCCCGAACACTTTATCCCCTGACGGGGCCATCCGATACTGCCGTTGGGCATTCTCATTCCGAAGACGTACATGGGCTTCTTTAATTTTTCGACAGACATCGCCATCGACCTCGGCACGGCCAACACCCTCATCTACATCCGGGGTCGTGGCATCATGCTCAATGAACCGAGCATCGTTGCCGTGCATCGCAACAGTCGAAAGACGCTCGCCGTCGGGTACGAGGCGCAGCAGATGCACGAGCGCACGCACAAGGAGATCGAGACCATCCGTCCGCTCAAAGACGGGGTCATTGCGGACTTCGAAGTGGCCGAGCAGCTCATCCGAGGCTTGATCCGGAAGGTGCAGAAGAGCTGGATGACCTCCATCCGAAACATGGTGGTCTGCGTTCCAAGCGGCATCACCGAGGTCGAAAAGAGGGCGGTGCGTGACTCGGCCGAGCACGCGGGCGCGCGGAAAGTCTACCTGATCGACGAGCCGATGGCGGCGGCGATCGGGATCGGCCTGAACGTCGACGAGCCGGTCGGCAACATGATCGTCGACGTCGGAGGCGGCACGACGGAAATCGCCGTGATCGCCTTGAGCGGCATCGTGATCAACGAATCAATCCGCGTGGGTGGCGACGAGCTCGACAACGCGATCGTGCAATACTTCAAGCGGAACCACAACTTGCTCATCGGCTCCCGTACGGCCGAACGCATCAAGTGCGAAGTGGGGAGTGCGATCGAGCTCGATCCGGAACTCGAGGTGTCGGTCAAGGGGCGGGACCTCGTGAGCGGCATCCCGAAGGTGCGCACGATCTCTTCCGAAGACGTGCGTGAGGCGCTTCGCGACGGGGTGGCCCAGGTTACCGCAGCGATCCTCCGATGCCTCGAAAGGACGCCGCCTGAGCTCGGCTCCGACGTTCTCGAACGCGGCATCATGCTGACCGGCGGCGGCGCCTTGCTCAAGGGGCTCAATACGATGGTCCGCAACCGCGTCGAGCTGCCCGTCTACATCGCCGAGGACCCGCTCACCGCCGTCGTGCGCGGGACCGGGAAGGTGCTGGAGGCGGTGGAGGACTTCGATCGAGTGCTCACGTAAGCAGTAGAGCAGACGCTGTAAATACGGCGCTTCGCTTGGATCCAGTGAAGCGTTACGTCGTCGGACAGCCTCACGTCACGCGTTTTGTTGGAGCATTTACGACGCAATTAATGACCTTTCGTCTGTGGGATCGGATCCGCGACTGGGTGATTCTGGGCGTTTTGCTTGCGGCCTCCCTCCTCACCTTGCTGACGCAGAACCAGCCCCTCCTGCGCGGCCTCCGTGCCGGAGCGCTTGAAACGACGGCCGTGCTCGAAGCGCGATTCGCATGGGTGGGCGGCTATTTCCGGGCGCTGCGGGAGAACGAGGTTCTTCGCGAGGAGAACATCATCCTGTCGAGCCAGGTGGCTCGCTCGCGCGAGGCGATCCTTGAAAACGAGCGCCTGCGGCGTCTTATCGGCTATCAGGACACGACGCAATTCAAACTGAAAGCAGCCCGCATCGTCAACAAAGACGTCACGCTGCAGAAAAATTTCCTCACGCTGAACGTGGGCGCGGCCGACAGCGTCGAGGTCGACATGGCCGTGATCGACGAGCGAGGCGTGATTGGTAAGATCATTCTCGTCAGCGAGCATTATTCTCGCGTGATGCCGTACCTCAACACCGACCTTCGCATTCCGTCGAAAATCCAGCCCCTCCAGGCCTTCGGCATCGTACGATGGGAAGGCGGAGCGGCGGATCGCCTTCGAATCGATCACGTCGTGAAGACCGAGCCGGTCGAGAGCGGTCAGCTCGTCGTCACCAGTGGATACAGCGGCGTGTTCCCCCCCGGCCTTCCGGTCGGGGTCGTGGACTCGGTCTCCTCGCGCACCGGCAGAAACGAGCTCACCATCTTCCTGACGCCGGCCGCGACCCTTTCTTCGGCCGAACACGCCTTCGTCGTCCTGAGCAAGCCGGATCCCGAGCGCTTGAATCTCGAAATCGGCGAGCTACGGTGACGACGCCGTTCGGCCGACGGATAGCCGGGGCGGCCCATCGCGTCGGCATTCGGCATCCAGCTTCTGCATCCGCAACCGTATTTGCATCGGCATCTGCACCGCACCGAACGACAAACGACGTGTATGCTCGACGTGATTCATCGCATCCGTTTACTCTCCTTCCTCGTCGCGTTCGCTCTCTGGCCGTTGAGTCAGTCCGTCGTCCATGCGCAGCAAACGGGCGTACCGCATTTGGCGTCACAGATCGATGCGATCGTCAGTGCCGAGGAATTCGAAAACGCCTTCTGGGGAATCACCGTCGTCGACCTCGAATCCGGTTCCGTCCTGTACGATCGCAATGCCCGCAAGAGCTTCGTGCCGGCCTCCAATGCCAAACTTTACACGACGTCCGCCGCGCTCGACTTACTCGGGCCGGCGTACACGTATCGCACGCGCCTTTACGTCGGCGGACCGATCGAAGGGGGCGTCCTGCGAGGCAACTTGATCGTACGCGGCTCGGCCGATCCAACCATCGGCGGCCACTACGAAGCGGCGTCGGGCGAATGGGAAGCGGAAGTGGATGCCGTGCGCCTTTTTAGGGAGTGGGCGGATTCACTGCGCGCCGCGGGCGTCGAGCGCATCGAGGGCGACGTCATCGGCGATGACGACGTCGTCGACGACGTGCCGCTCGGTCACGGCTGGAGCTGGGACGACGAGACGTACTATTACTCAGCCCAGCTAAGCGGCCTGTCCTTCAATGACAACGTCGTCCAGCTGCACGTAGAGGCCGAAAGCCTCGGCCGTCCGGCGAACGTCTGGTGGGACCCCGTGAACACCGACTACGTGACGGTGATCAATCGCAGCCTGACGATCCACCCGGACAGCTCGAAGGACGCGGGTTATATGCGCCGGCGCGGTACGAACACGATCGAGGTCTCGACGCTCGTTCCGCTCGGCCGTGACGACGTCGTGGAGATCACCGTTGAGAATCCCACGCTCTTTTTCGTGCACGTGCTTCGAGAAACGCTCCGACAAGCCGGGGTCGCCGTCGACGGAGAGGCCGTGGACGTCGATTTCATTTCGATCAAACCGGATTATTCCGACCCGGACGTTCGCCGGGTCGCCGTGCACGCGTCTCAGCCCCTCTCCGACCTCGTCAGCATGGTCAACAAACCCAGCCAGAATCTCTACGCCGACATGCTCGTGAAGACGCTGGCGGCGGAGTTTCCCCGTCCCGACGACGATGCCGAACCCGGCTCCGCCCGGCTGGGCATCGACGTGGCCATGAAGACCCTCGTCAGAGCCGGCGTGGACACGAGTCGTATTCGCCTCGTCGACGGAAGCGGCTTGTCGCGCAACAACCTCGTCACACCCGAGATGACGGCCGCCCTCTTAAAATACATGTGGAATCACGAGGACGACGGAGCTCGCACGGCATTCTACGATTCGCTTCCGGTTGCGGGCGTCGAAGGGACCCTTCGAAATCGCATGCGCACCGGGCCGGCATACCGAAACTTGCGTGCGAAGACCGGCACGCTTTCGAACGTCAGCAGTCTGAGCGGCTACGTGCGTGGGTCGGACGGCACGCCGTTGGCTTTCGCGCTCATGTGCAATCATTTCACCACGCCGACTCGCCACGTACGACGTGCGCAAGATCGCCTGGCGAGCGTTCTGGCGGGGTATCGAAAATAGTGCGGGAGCAACGCTTCTACGCGTTTCCGGAGCGCCTCCGCGCGCCGACGGCGGTCGAACTTTGAACGCGAGTCGGCGTCTAAACCCGCCAACTCGAAGTCTGTCCGATAATCCACGCCACGATTTGCCGATGAAGAACGACCGCTTCCCATTGGTGCACGCCACGACCGTCCTGGGCGTGCGGCACAAGGGAAAGGTCGCGCTGGGCTCCGACGGCCAGGCTACGATGAACGACACCGTCATGAAGCACAACGCTCAAAAGGTGCGAACGCTTTACGACGGTCGGATTCTGGTGGGCTTCGCCGGCGCCACGGCGGACGCGTTTACGCTTTTCGAGCGCTTTGAGGAAAAGCTCGAGCAGTACGCCGGCAACGTGACGCGTTCGGCCGTCGAGCTTGCAAAAGACTGGCGAACAGACCGTTATTTGCGGCGCCTCGAGGCCCTGCTTGCCGTCGGATCCTCGGAACGGATCTTATTAATAAGCGGGACCGGCGACGTCATCGAGCCGGACGACAACGTCGTGTCGATCGGATCGGGCGGGCCTTATGCGCTCGCGGCGGCTCGAGCCACGTTGAAACATGCGGGCCATTTGAGTGCGAAAGAGATCGTGGAACACTCCCTCCTGATCGCGGCCGACATTTGCATCTATACCAATGATCACTTGACCGTCCTAGAGATCGACGCCGAGTAGGTACCATCTGAATTATTGTATTTCCCATCACCATTGATTGAGCTTTTTCCATGAGTTACGCCGCCTCGGAGGGCGGGCGTGATCGTCAGAGCGCCCGCGCTGCCCTATTTGTCGATTATGATAACATTTATCACACCCTCGGCGAGGATCCGCACGGCAGAGAAAAGTCGGAGAATCTCATTTCCGAGATGCTCGAGGCTCTGAAGCAGAGTCTCTCGGAGGAGCGGGGGGTGCAAACGGCCGTTGCACGCGCCTACGCGGACTTCACGGATCTCGACGGCCAGGGGGACGTCGTCCAGCGCATGCTGTATCTGCAGGACGTCGAGTCCCGATACGTCCCGGGATCGCTCCAGTCGACTACCGTGGAGGTCCAGTTGTGCGTCGACGCCATGGAAGTGCTGCACCACCGCGAAGACATCGACACGTTCGTCCTCCTCACGGGGAGGCGAACGTATCTCCCGCTCGTTCAGCACTGCAAACGATACGGCCGACGAGTTCTGGTCGCGGCGCTCGACGAGCCCGGTTCACTCGACCGGCCGCACGATGCGGACGGCGTATGGTTCTTCGATGCGCGCGACCTTCTGAGTTCGACCGTTCGGGTCGCACGCGGTCAGGCACCGGTGACCGGAGTCGGCGGATCGAACGGTTCGCCGACACCCGGCACCGCCGGCAGTCGTCGGATCGTTGACGATCCCCTGCTCATACAAGCAATCGAGATCATTGACGAACACTTCGGCCAGTACGACGAAGTGTATCTGACGCCGCTATTGCGCAAAATGTCTGAGATCCTCGACGAGCGCACCTGCGACCCGAAGGCACTTGTCAGCGCTTTGGAGGATCACCATGCCGTCCGGCTGGAGAAGCGACAGGGTTTCCCGCATGATTACACGGTTTTGATCGTAAACACGAATCATCCGGACGTCGAACGCTTGCAGCGGAAGTTCCGCGACGAGGACCCATTTTATCGCGACGACATGGGCTCGTCGTACGACGGGAGGGCGGGCGCCGTCGACGACGCCTCCGCAGACGGAAAAAACGAATTTCAGGACCGGCTCAATTACGCTTTCGATGGAGATGATCCGTCGGAGCATGATTTCGACGATGATTTCGATGCCGTGTCCGACGACGACGAATTCGAAGGTGACAACTATGAAGACCCTTCAAGAGAAGGATAGATCGGAAGTGAAGAGAGAGTTGACGCCGCGAGAGATCGTGGCCGAGCTCGACAAATACATTATCGGGCAGGACGACGCAAAGAAGAGCGTCGCGATCGCTTTGCGAAATCGCTGGCGGCGGCAGAACGCCCCCGACGAGATGCGCGAGGAGATCATGCCCAACAACATCATCATGATCGGCCCAACCGGCGTGGGAAAGACGGAAATAGCCCGTCGTTTGGCCAAGCTGGCGGGCGCTCCGTTTATCAAAGTGGAGGCCACGAAATTCACGGAGGTGGGGTACGTCGGCCGCGACGTGGACTCGATGATACGCGACCTCGTCGACATCGCGATCAACATGGTGCGCGAGGAGCAGCAAACGTACGTGCAGGATCGGGCGCGAGAGCTCGCAGAGGAGCGTATTCTCGACATCCTCATCCCCCCGTCGAAGCAGCCGCAGCGTCCGAATCAACTCGTCAGCGGACCCGGGTTCGTCATTCAGCCGAACGACGAAAACGGTGACGAATCCCGCAACGACCTGTCGGAAGACGAACTCAGAGAGCGAACGAGAGGGAAATTCCGCGAGAAACTGCAGGACGGGGAACTTGAAGATCGCGAGATAGAGATCGAGGTGTCTTCCGATCAATCGCCGATGCTGCAGGTCTTCGGTCCGATGGGCATGGAGGAGATGGGAGTCAACTTGCAGGATCTCTTCGGGAATCTCGGCAACAAGAAGCGCAAGAAACGGCGCGTAAAAGTCTCTGAGGCGCGTGAACTGCTGACGCAGGAAGAAGCGCAAAAGTTGATCGACATGGACAAAGTCCGGAACGAGGCACTCGAGCGCACGCAGCAGTCCGGCATCGTGTTCGTCGACGAGATCGACAAAGTCGCCACTCGCTCGGGCAAGGGGAGCGGCCCGGACGTGTCGCGAGAAGGCGTGCAGCGAGACCTCCTCCCGATCGTCGAAGGGTCGAACGTGACGACCAAGCACGGCATGGTGAAGACGGACCACATCTTGTTCATCGCCAGCGGTGCGTTTCACGTCTCGAAACCGAGCGACTTGATTCCGGAGATGCAGGGCCGCTTCCCGATCCGGGTTGAGTTGCGGAGTCTGAACGAGGACGACTTCTACGAGATTCTCACCAAGCCGAAAAACGCTCTCCTGAAGCAGTACACGGCCCTGATGCGCTCGGAGGGCGTCCGAATCGAGTTCACGGACGATGCCGTGAGGGAAATCGCCCGCATCGCCGCGCAGGTAAACACCGAGGTCGAGAACATCGGTGCGCGCCGGCTGCACACGATCTTGACGACGCTGCTTGAGGACGTCTTATTCGACGTGCCGGACGAGACCGTCGAGCAGATCGTCGTGGACGGCGCCATGGTCGAAGAGAAGCTCAATTCCGTCGTGAAGGACCGCGATCTGAGCCAGTACATACTCTAGTCGAGCCGCCTCGTGAGCCTGACGACCTCGATTCACACGCTCGACGACGTCGGTATAGAGGATCGATGGGCGGCGTTGTCGGGGCGAACTCCGCACCGCTCGCCCTTTTCTACGATTTCATTCCTTCGCGCCTCGGCGACCGCGACGAAGGGACTTCGTTCGCACGTTCACTTCGTGCGGGAAGAAGGGCGCGACGTCGCCGGCTGCGTGATGCACTGGCGCCGCCGCGGACCATACGCTGAAGTCGTAGTCCCCGCATTCACGCCCTTTTCCGGGATCCTCCTCGGCGCCGAACCGAGCGAATCCGACGTGCATGGACGAAAAACGTCGTTCGAGCGTCTCCTCGAGAGCATGGAGGGGGCGTACGACGTCGTTCGTCTCCATCTCCCCCCCGGTCTGGACGACGTGCGGCCGGCACTCTGGCGCGGTTGGAACGTCCGTCCACAATATACCTATGCTCGGAGCCTGGAACCGTCGTCGAACCCGACGGAGGGGTGGTCCTCGGGCACGGCTCGCACCTTCCGAAAGCATCGTAAGGCGTACGAGGTGCTCGATCCCGGTACGGCGGCGTGCGTGTCGCTGTGCGGGGAGAGCTACGCGCGCCACGGGCGCCGTCTTCCGCTTCCTGCAGATCGGCTTCACCGGCTGATCGAGCAGCTATCGATCGAGGGATCCGTGGTGCGCTTCGGTGCGCGCGGCAGGTCGTCCGGCGCGATCGAAGCCGCCGTCGCCATTCTGCGAGACGATCGGAGCGCGTATTATTGGGTGGCCGGCAGCACCCCCGGGCCGGCAATGACGGTGCTCGTGGGTGCATTCCTGCCGGTGCTCGCCTCGCAGGGGATCGGACGTTTCGACTTCATGGGCGCCAACACGCCTTCGATCGCCGAGTTCAAGCGTCGATTCGGGTGCAGGCTCCTGCGTTACCAGCGGCTGGCGCTCTTCACGCGCAAGGAATTGAGGTTGCTTCACGCGTTGAAGAGGATTTTGCACTGAACCTGCGGCCATTCCTTCCTTATCTTTCGTGCCGCACGCCTTATCTTTCGTGCCGCACGCACTATTGGGGCATCGCATCTCGAGCAGGACCGGCAGCCGGCGTCGCCGTCGCTCGATGGCACCCGGCGAATTGCGCACCCGATCCATCCCCGTAAGCTTCCATTCGATTCGGTTTTGAGGCGATTCCGAAGACGACGAGACGACGACAACGTGTACGACGCACGTCCGCCGTTATTCATTTTGCTCGGCTCGTTCCTGCTCTATTTCCTTCGCTTCGGATACGATTACGGCAACAGCGATCAGGACGAGGTCATACCGTACGTCCTGCACCGAATGGATCCGGGGTTGTTCACGCAGGATTGGTTCGTCAACACGCAGATCAGCGACTTCAGCGTGCGGACGTACTTCGTCTGGCTGCTGAACGCGTTCTCTCTCATCCTGCCGCTCTGGCTAACGACGTTGCTGCTTTACGTCGGCTCCTGGCTCCTCATCGCGGCGGCCGTCTACAAGCTGGCGTTTCACTTAACGCGCGATCCGCTGGCCGCCTCGGCAAGTATCGTCGCAGCCCTCGTCTTCACGCCGCTCTGGACCCTCGGCGGCAACGACCTCGTCCACGGCATGCTGGTAGCGAGCATGGCGGCATGGGCCCTCGGCCTCTGGGCCATCTATCATTTTTTACGCGGCCGCTTTCTCATCGCCCCGGTGCTGCTCGGGGTGGCGTGTTGGATCCAGGCTCTCGTCGGTCTGCACGTCGCCCTCCTCCTCGTCGCGATTCGCCTGTATCGATACATTCGCCGAGAGCCCGGTCCGAACACGCTCGGCGGCATCCTCGTCTTCGGCGCGCTGTTCGCGCTCTGGTCGTCGCCTGCCATGGGACCGCTCGTCTACCAGGAGCTTTTCGCTCAACAGGAGGCCCTGAATCCGGAGCCATCCCTTTTCTACATCCTGGCGGAATTTCGGCTGCCACATCATTACTTACCCGGCTCCTTCTACGTCCATTCGTACGTGCGCTTCGGCCTTCTTACCGTCGTAGGGACGGGCGTTCTCCTGTCGGCACGATTCCGCCGAGCTCTCGAAAGCCTCCCGTTCGTCGTACGGAGCCTATTCTTCATCGGGCTGCTCTGCGCATTCGCGACGGTTTTTACGGAGGTTTATCCGGTCCTCATGATCGCTAAGCTGCAGCTCTTCAAGATGACGGTCTTCGCGAAATTGCTCTTCGTGATTCTTATCACGGGCGCAGTTTTCTACTGGATCCCCTCCTCTATCCGCAGGCCGCTGCGAGAGATCGTGCGTCGACCTCACATCGGGCTCGCGGTCGTGACGCTGGCGTGGGTCGCGGTCGGCGCGGCCGCCGTCGTCGATCGGGGCCCGCTCCGCGAATGGATCGGCCCCTTCAAACGCGCCGCCGAACCGGTCGGCCACGTCCAGAACTGGGTCGACCGCAATACGACGACCTCCGCCATCTTCGCGGTGCCGCCGTCGTTTTCGTCGTTTCGTAGCGAGGCGCAGCGTACCATCGTCATCAACTACAAGTCCATTCCGTTCAACGACGAGAAGATGGTGACGTGGTTCAGTCGATTGACGGACATAGCGCCTATCGAACTGCCCGAGCGTGGATCGCCAGAGACGATGGCGCAGCTCGACAGTGCTTTCGCGAGACTTTCCGCCGAGGATTTGAGAGCCCTGGCCGACAGATACCGATTCGAATTCGTCGTACGCCCGAGGCCGCTCGCCGTTGCGGCGGACACGTCGCGCTCGTCGGCCGTCCTGGCGGACGTGACGACCGCCGGCGACGGGTTCCCTCCCGCGTCCGCGCCGGAAGGTCGAACGGACGAAGGAGCCCCGGCAGACACGATCGAGGAGGCAGACGTACGACCGGCTGATGAGAGGCGCTTCGACGAAGTCTACCGGGCAGGCGGCCTGTACGTCTACCGATTGATCACGCCCGTGCCTGATCTGCCGACGACGGAGTAATGGGTCGCTTCCGATCCTGGCTACGACACCTCTATGCCCGCGAAGGTTTTCGAGGGCCGGTGATGACCCTTCTCTCCGGCACGGCGATTACGCTGGTCATTTCATACCTCACCGTTCCGATTCTCACGCGGCTCTTCACTCCGGAAGAGTTCGGTATTTCCGATTACTTCGTGATGATCCTGAGCATTCTCATCACGTTCTCGTCGCTCCGGTACGAAGACGCGATGCTTCTGCCCGAAGAGGAGCGTGAGGCCGGAGCCGTGTTCTGGCTCGCGATTTTACTCACGACCATGACGGCCGTACTCACGCTCTCGGCGGCGATCTGGCGAGACGACGTGGCGTCCTTTCTTCGCGTCGAGCCCGTGGCGCCCTATCTGTGGTTGGTCGCGCCGACCCTCCTGCTCATGCGGGTCGCGAAGTTGAGCGAGATCTGGCTCTCTCGGTCCAAATCTTTTCGCACCATCACGGCCGGTGAAGTCGTGAACAAGGTCACGATGGTCACGACTCGAGTGGGTGCCGGTGCCGCGACCAAACTGGGAGCTGCGGGCCTCATCGGCGGGTTTTTCGCGGCGCACGTCGCCTCGAGCGCATTTTACGTCGCGGCCTTGACGAGAGGAGCGGGCCGCAAGCTGAGGACGACGTTCGATCTCGCCCAGATGCGGCGTGCGGCGCGGAGATACCGGCGGTTTCCTGCTTTTTCGACCCCTGCGGCCGCGTTAAACGCGGTCGTAGCGCGGCTTCCCGTGCTGCTGCTTCCGATTTACTTCAGCCTGGAAGAAGTGGGGCTCTTCGGGCGCGCGTTCGTGGCGCTCGCCGTGCCACTGAGCCTGATCGGTTCGGCCGTATCCCAGGTGTTCTTCATACATGCCGCGGAAGCGTATCGAAATGCAAGGCTCGCCGAATTCACCCGTTCGGTTCATGCCCGGCTCGTGATGATCGGCATGTTTCCCACGGTGCTCTTGATTGCCGTCGGTCCGGAACTCTTCGCCTTCGTGTTCGGAGCGGAGTGGCGCGCAGCCGGCGCTTTCGAGCAATACGTGGCCGTCTGGTTTTTTGCGGGCGGCGTCGCATCGCCGCTGTCGCGGTTGTTCGACGTGCTCGAACGCCAGCGAACCGAGCTGCTCATCAGCATGTCCACCTGCCTCGCCCTCACGACGGCCCTCGTCGTCGGCGGCCGCACTGGAAACGTCCTTTTGACGATGGCGCTGATGTCCGCAGCCGGCGTCGCGGTTCGCAGCATGCACATCTACACCATGATGCGGCTTGCAGGAGTCGCGGGCCGGCATGCCCTTTATCCCTACCTCAAATACGTGGTCTTAAGCGTGCCTCTGGTGATTCCGGCGTATCTAATGCGCGAAGCCGCTCCGCTCTGGGGCGTCGCGGCGACGGCCGCAGCGGGCGGACTCGTCTACGTCGGCATCGTAGTCTGGCGGGAACGCCTCCTCCCTCCTACTCCGCCGGCCGAGTGAGAGACGGCTAGAGGATCGAACGAAAGGTGGGCGGAAGATTTCCGTCGCTCCGCTCGGCGAGTTCGGGGCGCTCCGGCGCCTCGCCGGCTTCGCCGTTCGTCCCGCAGTACTTGTCGAATGCACGAACGAGATCGGTCGCGATGGCATTCGCGCTGCGACCTTCGATGTGGCGGCGCTCGATCACGTAGACGGGGTCGCCGTCCTTGAACAAAGCGATGAAGGGCGAGGAGGGCGGAATGCCGACCAGGTATTCGCGCATCCGCGCGGTTGCGTCGAGATCCTGTCCGGCGAAAACGGTCACGTACCGATCGGGTTGGGACGGATGTCGCCTCGCCAGCGCCACCGCCGGACGCGCATTCGCCGCGGCACAACCACAGACGGAATTGACGATGACGGCCATCGTGCCGCTTTCTGCTTCACGAACGGCTTGATCGACCGCTGCGGCGTCACGCAATTCTTCGACGCCTATTCGCGTGAGTTCTTGGCGCATCGGTTGAACGAGGGCTTCAGGATATGGCATAACGCGTGTTGATCAATTCGAATGTGGATGGATCACCTGGCAAACGGAAGGCGCGAAAAATGAAGTCGCCGGCGCGTTCCGATGGTGTCGAGCCGCGTCTGTTTCCGCGGGGATTAGGTACGATGACGGCAATTGTTTGATCCAAACCGTACTTTTGGGCGCACGAGCAGGCGGCGCTGCAACCGCGCGGGAAGGACGCGGAACGAGCGATCACGTGGCAGTGCCTGACGCTTAAGTCCGCTTGACGACGGCCGATAATCCGACGAATCCATGCGCGCGAGGTATGAATTGACGCCGTTTACGAAGCACACATCCTCGGTCGGACGCGTAGTGCAGCACGCCGACGCAGTCGCCTCCCGGGGACGGGGCGCGGACGTTTCGATGCTGCTCTCGCTTTGCATGCTGCTTTCTGCTTGTGCCGCCTCCGGCGAGCTGGCTATGGCGCCCGACGCTTCGGCGCCGCATCAGCACGACGAGCGCCCGCTTGACGGGTCGGCCCGTGACGTGGACGGTCAGCTCCGGTCGGAGGTCGCGGAGTGGGCGGGGACGCCCCACAAACTAGGAGGCACGTCGGCCAACGGAATCGACTGCTCCGCCTTCGTCCAAGAGGTCTACTCCAGTGTTTTCAATCTCCGGCTTCCCCGGACGACCCGGGAGCAGGTCCGCGCCGGAGTGCCCGTCCCACGTCGAGACCTTCGACCCGGAGACCTCGTATTCTTCAAGCCGCCTACCAAGACGCCACACGTCGGCATTTACCTGAACGAAGGCGAGTTCGCTCATGCCTCCAGCAGTCAGGGCGTCATGATCTCGAAGCTCGACGAGACGTACTGGGACCGGTCGTACTGGACCTCGCGTCGCGTCGTTCAGGGCACCCCACCTCCGACGGCCATCGCCGAGAGAACGGACGTTTCCGCGATCCGTTCGCCAAGAACCGAGCCGCGAGATTCTAGCGTCGAGGATCGCCCACGCGGTCGAATCGGCTGGTAGGGTCGGCGCCTCGCGGGCTCTCCTGCCCGACGCCGGGATCCGATGCGTACGTATCGCGTGTAACGTTGCAATGAATGCGGCTGAATACACGCGATCCAGCCGTTCCCATTGATGCACCGGCAAAATCGAATCGCCGCAGCCTACGACGTGGGCCGTGGCGTTCTCTTTTTGTGCCGGAAGCGATCGTTTCCACTACCAAGCGAGCGCCCGGCCACACGTCCACAGAGCCACCAGAGCCCGCCGCCGCGAATCCGGACTCGAGTTATGGAGCAGAAAATTGTCTACCTGACGGAAGAAGGCCTCGAGAATCTGAAGCAAGAGCTTCGATTCCTCAAGTTCAAAGAGCGGGCTCGCATCGCACAGTCCATCCAGGATGCCCGGGAAAAGGGCGACCTTACGGAGAATGCGGAATACGACGCGGCGAAAGAGGCTCAGGGACATCTCGAGGCGCGTATTGCCAGGATAGAAGAGACGATCGTGAGCGCGCGGCTCGTCGACGAGAAAGTGATCGACTCGAGCAAGGCGCGCATCCTCTCGAAGGTATTCGTCAAGAACCTCAAGACGAAGTCGAAACAAACGTTTCAGCTCGTCTCCGCACAGGAAGCCGACGTCAGTGCCGGAAAAATCTCGGTTACGAGTCCGATCGGCAAAGGCCTGCTCGGCTCGGCCGTGGGGGACGTCGTCGAAGTAGAGGTGCCTGCCGGAACGGTCTCCTTTGAAGTGATCGACATCAGCCGCTAGCCATTCGCATCAGATCCGTACGGTATCGTGCGCACGAAATCGCGCCGCAAAGAGCGATCCGGATTCGGTCGGTTCACCAGCCGGGTCGCCGCCGTCGTCGCGACGGCCCTCGCGTGCTATTACGGGCTCTGCTCCCTTCTCTTATTGCTATACAACGTGATCGCTCCACCTATCACGGGAGTGCAGATTCAGCGGCTCATCGAGGGCGTGATCGCGCAGGATCCCCTCGTCTTTCGATACGAACCGGTCCAGCGAAACCGGATCTCGCCGCACCTCGCCCACGCCGTCGTCGCGGCGGAAGACGGTAGGTTTTACGACCATTTCGGGATCGATTGGAAGGCGGTTGAGAAGGCCATGGATGACAACCGCCGACGCGGGACCACGTGGCGCGGCGGATCGACGATCACGCAGCAGCTCGTCAAAAACCTCTTCTTGACGACCCACAGCACTTTCATCCGGAAAGCTTTTGAGGTCCCTCTGACCTTTCTGGCCGAGCTTCTCATGCCGAAGGAACGAATCCTGACGACCTATCTTAACGTGATCGAATGGGGCAACGGAATCTACGGAGCCGAGGCGGCTTCGAAACATTACTTCGGCGCCTCAGCCGGCGGGCTCAGTCGATACCAGGCGGCGTCGCTCGCGGCGGTCATCCCCGCCCCACGATCTCGCACGCCGCAGCGCATGGGATGGTATACGAACGTCATCCTGAGCCGGATGGGGCAAATGGGATATTGACGGCGGTTCAAGAACGTGGCGGTTGAAAGTGCCTCCACACGTCGAGCGCTGCACGATGACATTTCGAATCTATGATCGACTTGCGAAGCGACACGGTAACCAGGCCGACCGCCGGTATGCGGAAGGCCATGTACGAGGCGGAGGTCGGTGACGACGTGTTCGGCGAGGATCCGACCGTCATTCGTCTTCAGGAGCGAGTGGCCGAGCTGCTCGGGAAGGAGGCAGCTCTCTTCGTGCCTTCCGGCGTGATGGGAAATCAGCTGGGGATCAAGGTGTCGACTGCTCCCGGTGACGAGGTGATCGTCGAGCGAACGAGCCACATTTTCAACTACGAGACGGCGGCGCCCGCCGTACTGTCCGGCGTTCAGCTTCACGTCGTAGACGGCGTACACGGCGTTCTTCACGGCCGGGACATCGAACGAGCCGTTCGGCCGGGCAACTACTGGAACGCTCCGTCTCGCCTCGTATGTCTCGAGAATACGCTCAACAAAGCAGGCGGGCTCGTCTATCCGTTGGACGCAATCCGAGACGTGGCGCGCACCGGCCGAAAGCACGGTATGAGCCTGCACCTCGACGGTGCGCGTTTGTGGAATGCGTCCGCGGCGTCCGGCATCTCGGAGAAGGAATATGCCGAAGGGTTCGACACCGTCAGCGTATGCCTATCGAAAGGCCTCGGCGCACCGATCGGATCCGTCCTTGCGGGTCGCGTCGACCTGATGACGGCGGCACGACGATACCGCAAGATGCTCGGCGGTGGAATGCGTCAGGTCGGCATTCTCGCGGCGGCCGGAATCTACGCGCTCGACCGCGAGCGACCACGACTGATCGAGGATCACGTCAAGGCGCGCAGGCTCGCGGAAGGGATTGCGGAGGTCAAGGCCTTCAAGGTCGATCTGCGCCGCGTCGAGACGAACATCGTCATGTTCGACGTAGTGGACGGAGACGTCCCTACCGTTCTGGCAGAGCTGCGGAGCGAAAACGTACTGATGGTGCCGTTCGGTCCGTCGACCATCCGCGCAACGACCCATAGAGACGTCGGCATGGACCAGATCGATGAGACCCTCTCCGTGCTGCAAGGCCTTTATCGTACGTCCGTGTCTACGTAGTTTGACGCCATCCCAAAACGAATTTCGTCTCGCATTTTGAAATCCCCGTTCAACCCCGCTGCCCTTCGCCAGGCAGCCGAGACCTTCGGTACTCCGACCTACGTCTATTCCGAGGAGATCCTGCGCGCCAGGTGCGGTGAGCTGCGGCGTCATCTTTCAGGAGTCCCGAATAGCCTGCTCTACGCGATGAAGGCGAACAGCAGTCCCGCCGTGCTCCGCGTCATGTTGGAGGAAGGACTGGGGATCGACGCCGTTTCACCGGGCGAACTGCACCTGGCTCTGCGACTGGGATTCCCGCCGGAGGCAATCCTCTTCTCCGCCAACAACATGACCGATGACGAAATGCGCGATGCGGCCTCCGAGGGCGTCTTGCTGAACGTCGGCGAGCTGTCGCGGCTGGAAAAATTAGGCCGCCACGCACCCAGGAGTGCGGTGTGTGTTCGCTTGAATCCGCAGGTTGGTGCCGGCCATCACGAGCACGTGATCACGGCGGGCGAGCGATCGAAATTCGGTGTCCCGGTCGAGCAAGTAGACCAGGTACGTGACGTAGCCCACCGACACGGCCTGCAGATCGTCGGCCTCCATCAACACATCGGCAGTGGCATCATGAGCACCGAGACGCTCTGGAGAGCGATGAGCGTCTTGCTCGACGCCGCCCGTTCCTTCCCGAGCATCCGCTTCCTCAACTTCGGAGGCGGCCTGGGTGTGGCTTATGATCCGGAAGACGAGCCGATCGATCTCGAAAACTTCGGTCGTCGGATTATCAATCCGCTTCGCGCCTTTGCCGACTCGCATCCTTCCGACGACTTGTCGTTCTGGTTCGAGCCGGGCCGTTTCCTCACGGCCGAATCCGGCATCCTCCTCGCTCGCGTCAATACGATCAAGAGGAATCGAGGCCGCTTGTTCGCCGGCACGGACTCCGGCATGAACCATCTCGTTCGACCGGCCATCTACGGGTCTTACCACGGCATTTATAATCTCTCTAATCCGAACGGCCCACTCGAGGAATACGACGTCACCGGCAACATTTGCGAATCTGGCGACCTGTTCGCCCGATCTCGTCGCGTGCAGGAAATCCGGGACGGCGACGTACTGGCCATTTTGGATGCCGGAGCCTACGCGATGGCCATGGCCTCGCACTACAACCTGCGTCCCCTACCCGCTGAAGTCTTGCTGACGACCGAAGGTGATCTGCGGCTCGTTCGACGGCGCCGCTCGCACGCAGAACTGGTAGATGACTTACTAGCTGACGCGCGCGATCTCCTGCCGCGGACGGCATAAACGGACGGGTCGGGTTACGCTTCACGCTTCGTCTTCACTCGCAGACCCGGAAGTTTCGCGCCGGTCGCTTCGAGCAAATCGCCGTCTCGAACGGGGCCGACTCCCTCGGGCGTGCCGGTGAAGATCAGATCGCCGGGTAAGAGCGTGAAGATTCGCGAGCAGTACGAGATGAGGAAGGCCACCGAGAAAATCATGTCGGACGTTCGTGCTTTCTGACGCACCTCACCGTTGACCCGCAGCTCGAATTCGAGCTTCTGGGGATCGCCGACGTCGTGAGCCTTGACGAGCGGACCCAGCGGGGCGAACGTGTCAAACCCTTTGGCGACGCACCACGGCAGACCGTTCCTTTTTGCGTCCGACTGAAGATCGCGAGCCGTCATGTCGAGACCGAGGGCGTAGCCGTCGACGTGGTTTCGCGCGTCCTCGAGGGCAATGTGTTTGCCTCCGCGTCCGATCGCGGCGACGAGTTCAATTTCGTGATGGACGTCCTGCGACATGCGTGGAATGATGACCTTTCCTCCCTGACCCACGAGGGCGGTCGACGGTTTGAGGAAGATGACCGGCTCTTCAGGTACCTCGCTTCTCATCTCGGCCGCGTGGGAGGCGTAGTTTCGACCGATACAAATCAGCTTACCCGGACGAACGACCAGGCCACTAGTGGGAAGCTTAATCTCCATCATCTTGGATTCTTAACGGAATAAGAACGGAACACGCCGGAGTGTACGTGGGTAGAGCGATTGATTTTCCGACCCGGACTTGCAATCTCTCGCGTCGGTAGCCAATCCGGCGCCCCAAAGAAGAGGAGTAGTAGATGTACGCCATCGTAGAAATTGCCGGCAAGCAGTATAAGGTACAGGAAGACGAGAAGCTTTTCGTCCCGCTCCTCGACGCGAAAGTAGACGACACGATCGAATTCGACCGCGTGCTTCTCTACGCAAACGAAGGTGACGTGAGGATCGGAGCGCCGATCATCGACGGTGCCACCGTCTCGGCCAAAGTGCTCGAGCACGTGAAGGCCGACAAGGTACTGGTTTTTCGGAAGATCAGGCGTAAGCGCTTCAAGGTGACCAAGGGCCACCGGCAACAGTACACGCGAATCGAAGTCGGCGACGTCTCCGTCAACGGCGGGGCGAAGAAAAAGTCCGATTCGAAAAAGAAGTCCGGATCCGCCGCCGCAAGCACGGCGAAGGCTGACGAACCCAAGAAAACGGCAGCGCAGGCGGCCGACGCCGCGGCGCCTGAGGCAGCTAAGAAATCCGCCAAGAAGGCGACGAAGGCCGAGCCTAAAAAAGAGCAGACGTCCGAGGCCAACGCCCCGAAAGAGCCGACTTCGAAGGCCGAGCGTGACGAGACGTCCGAAGGCTAGAGGCCGGGCGCCGCATCGGCACAGCGAAAAGACGTGGGCGGACGCGGTACATCGGATTCTGAATCGTAGATACGGAGGTTACCATGGCACATAAGAAAGGCGTCGGCTCCACGAAGAACGGGCGCGACTCGAATCCCAAAATGCTGGGCGTCAAGACCTTTGGCGGCGAGTCCGTGAAGGCCGGGGCGATCATCGTTCGCCAGCGGGGTACGAAATTCCATCCGGGCGACAACGTAGGGCGCGGCGGAGACGACACCCTCTTCGCCAAGGCCGCCGGGACGATTCGCTTCTCGCGCACCAGCGGAAACCGGCGGTACGTACACGTCGATCCGGCCGAAGCGTAAGGCCGATTACACGAATATGAATAGGGCCTCTGCCGGTGGTGGAGGCCTTTTTGCTTGTCCGAATCACCGGCAGCCTACGTCGGACGAGCGGTTGGCGTCGTGGCGTGATCCGGACGTGCTCGCTCTCTCGTAGCTTCTCCACTTACGCGGATTTAGCGCTCGTCGCCGGAGCGTGCTGCGGCCCGCGATTGAATCGGATCACTCCGAACGGCCGCTCCGTGTTATGCGTCCGAATTGAGAGGCTGTACTCCTCTCTCCAGCTTCGAAGCGCCTCTCTCTCGCCCGGTCGTGCGACGTCATCGATCAAAATGATGCTGTCTTCTGAAAGGCGAGCAGCCATCTCAGGAAGGAGGCCGTAGCGTCCACCTGGAGAATTTCCTGGGGGTCCGTCACAGACGACAAGGGCAAAAGTGTCCGGCATCCGGCCCAGCGGCGCATCATACCAGGCATAATCCCCATTCATTTTCAGGGGTGCGTGGCACAAATTGACGGAATGCAAACCAAAGCGGTCGAGGCCGTCGCTTAATTTCCTGTACCATCTGTCATCATGCTCCAACGACCATGTCTCCATTCCTCGAACCTTTCCGAGGAGTCCCAGCACAATGGTAGTGAGGCCGCTGCCGCACTCAAGTATCGGTCCATTTACTCTGGACGCCAGGTGAACCATTTCATACAAATAATCCAGGCTGGCGGCCCATCCCGGATTACCCCACCGCACTCTCAATTCTTCGAGCTCCTCACGCGATATGAGCTCATCGACCGGTTCGTCGTGATTCGCATGGGCTCGACGTCGTCGACTCGGCTCGAGCCTCGACCCGTTTTGCATTCCGGAATCCACATGCTGGAGGGCATCCGCTCTCGCTACCGTGCGTCGTGAGAGCGACCGGTCAGTCGCGACGTGCGCCTGACGTTCTGATCTCTCGGCGGCGAAAGCCGCGAGCCATGACGTGACCTGATTAGCCGCGGCGCTCATCGACAGCATACGCGCGGCCTCAGGTTCGGTAAAAAAGCGTTCTATCAGATCGACTGGCGGAACGTGCTGCGGCGTACGGAGGACAGCGATCATATGATCGAAGCTCCACAAGTTCGTGCCTGTCTTAACGTCGACGGCCGTGACGTCATGCTCTCGAATGCTGATGGTTCCAAGGGGGAATTGCTCGGGATTTGCCACGACCTCGCTTGCGAGGTGCTCAATCATGCTGCCGTCCAGCCTACGATTAAGCGTGTCGTCCCAAAGTTTCCAATCGAGTCGATCCAGCAGAGCGCGATTGACACAACGTCCGAGACCCAGTGTTTCGCCCTCACGCCCTCCTTTCGGCCCGTATCCCGGCCAGTAGCACGCACGAAGCGTGTCGAGGTCGAGAACGTACATGTCGAGCAGGCCCAGCACGGCGTACCCCGCCTGCAAACCGATTGCATAGGTCGTGAAAAGTCGCTCGTTGACGAAGTCGTCCGAATCAACGAACGCGACGGCATCGAGGTCAAAGCGCTTCAGCGCTCGTAGCCCCGCGTTACGCTTTGCACCAAGGGGATTATTCGGCCGTTCGAGGTATCCGAATCCGTTACGCTCGGCGAGAGACCGAGAGACCTCGCCTTCCGAGCCGACGGCCATGAGTTCGAGTTCGACGATCGGGGCCAGATTATCTCTTATGGATCTGCATCGAGACAGCACGAGGTCCGCGAGCGCGTGGCGCTTCCACAACGTGACCAATACGCCGATCCGTATTCGCTTGCCTTTGCCGAGCGTCGGTAAGCGCCGCTCGACTTCAGCGCGGTCAATTCGCCGTCCCGCGGAATCCGCGAACATGAGACGTAGTCTTATCTGGTCATGCGTCCGGTTCACCTGTTCAAGCAGGACGCGCAAGTCCGCGAGGAGCGCATGCGTTTCTCCGGCCGTCGTTCCGCCCTGAGGCTTCGCGATCGCGAATGCTTGAACTTGCCTCTCGAGATTCGACTTTGCATGTACCACGTGCCTGAGCGCTTCCTCGCGCCGCCCATCGTCGTTGAGAATAGACGCAATGTTGAGGCGCGCCCTGAAATCCTCCTCGTCGATCGTGAGCACGCGTTCGTAGTATTCCATCGCCTGCTCCGTCCTGCCAAGCTTGTGACTCTTCGCGGCAGACTCGAGCAACTCCTCTTTCGCAGACAGATCTGCTTTCGACCGGCGTTCGCCACGAGTCGAGGCGACCAGGGGCGGCGTAGTCACGCGCTCGACGTCCGGGACGGTGGCCGACTTCCGGCTGCTTCGGGAATCCGAAGGCTCGATGGTAGTCGTGGACCTTCCTCGTGTCTGTTTTCGGATCTCCCGGAGGAGCTCTCGCGCATAGTCGGCCGTCTCGTCCAAATCGTCACACTGTGCCCGAATCGCCTCACCTCCCTCGTCGGCGCCCTCCATCAAACGAGCCCGCACAGACCGGGTGCCGCCATCGATAATTTCGACGGCATCCTGCAGAGACGCTTCAGCTTCGTCTAGTCGGCCGTTTTCATATTGTAGAAGTCCGAGATGGAGGAGTACGTTTGCATTGCCAGGGTCTATTTCAGCAGCCTTACGAAGCAGATCGGCTGCTCCTTCGGCATCTCCCAGCTTACTGAAAAGTAGAGCCATTTGTACGAGCGGCTGTGTTTCGTCAGGTTTCAATTGATACGCCTGATTGAACGACTGCAAGGCCGCACCGTGACGTTCCTCAATGATAAACTCATAGGCCCTATCAAGGAGACGCTGGTATTGCTGCATTATTCAGGGTGATGATTAACGTTCTTGAGTGACTTCGTAGGCTGTCGTCTTTTTTGTCACGGCAGGCGGGCTGCACGACTCGTACGTTGCGACCAAATTCTTGCCGGGCAGACGTTATACGCTTCGCGGTGACACCGCGGACGCACCATTCGACGGAGTCGCCTGCCTCCTCTCGCAGTGATCCGAGTCCAATGCGCCGCCCGAACGCCCGTCGTCGGACGATAGACGAATCAGGCCGCGACCGACGGAATCGAGTCGTAGTCGAAAAGGAAGCGGTGATTCGCGGTGGACACGTAGCGGTTCAACGCGTCCTCCCACCGGGGATCGGACGCTTCGAACGGCGCGGCCGGTTCGGCGATCGCACTCAGATTGAGATGCGTGTAGTCGAGCTCGAGTCCTTCGTAGACGACGCGAAGAACGCCTTCCGGATCGATTGCGAAGTGCTCGTATCGGATCGTGAGGTCGGGTGCGGCCCTTTCGGCACGTTCGACGAAATGATCCCAGACCTGCAGCAGCTGTTCGTGCGCATAGCCCTGCGCGTTGATGGCATGTGCTGCTTTCTGCCGACTCCATGCATCGAAGCTCTCTTCGTACGAGAAGAATCGCTCCGGCAAAGCGGACATCCACTCCCCGTGCGGTTGAAGGTGGCTCGTGACCCAGGATCGCGGATCGCGGACCAAGTGAACGATGAGCGCGTCAGGTGCCAACCGCCTTAATGCGTCTATCTTCCCGCTGCACTGCACGACGTCGATGCAGACGTTCCGACTTTCACCCAGCAGCGTACGGAGATATTCCTCCTGATGTCCGACGAAATCGGGATAGAATTCTTCGTAGGGAAGAATCGTGCTCCAGTGCTGCTTCACGAGCTCTTCCCGCTCGAGATATGGGCCGATCGTTTCGTTTTGATCGTCGCTGCCGGCCTCGAGGAAGCTCCTCAGGTAGGGACGGAACGGCTCGTTGAAGCACAGGAGACGTGGGTCCTGACGCAGCGCCTGCCACAAGTTGGCCGTGCCGCTCTGCGGCTGCGCGACGATGACGAGGTGCTTGCGCCGAACCCCTTCGGCACGAGCCACTACCGAGAGCTCGTCGGCGCTGGTCGCCGTCCGAGGACGCCTGAGCTTGCTGAGCGCGGAAGCGTACTCCCGTCGTTCCTCCGTTTCCGGCATGAACGAGTGGTATTTCTCGTACACCTCCACGGCGAGATCCGTCGCTTCCTCTCTAGACAGAAGGTCGATCAGATTGTAGAAGGCGATCGTACTCGAAGGATCCACCGCCAGGGCGCTCTCGAAATATTCAACCGCTCGGACGCTGTCACCGACTGCTTCCGAGGCGAGGCCGGCATCGTTGAGTGCGCCGACGTTGTGCGGATCCTTCTGGAGGACCGACTTGAACGTTTCGAGAGAAGCCGCGAACTGACCGGCCTTAAAAAGGTCTTCACCTCTCCGTATCTCGCGTTCGTGGTTGTGACTGGACATGGGCTTGTGGGTCGTAGGTGAGTGCACGCCCGCGACGACACGACGTCGTGGAGCTTTGGATGTACGCACCTTCTACTCAAAAGCCTTGCCAAGTCGCGACAGGGCGTCTCTTGGGCACGTGGATCCTGGTCCCATGGCGCTTTGGAGGCGCGAATACCTAGCGGGGCAGTCGGCCGCCTGTTGTCTCGGCCCAAAACTTTTTCCTCCGCCGAGGCAAAATATTCGATCGAGCGGTGAACTTCGGCCGGGCGGAAACCGCCCAGGCGGCCACTTCAAGCCGAACGGTTGTCGTCCGATCGCTCAACTTCAGGGAAAGAGGCCACGCTCACGCCGTCGGAGCCCGGATCCAGGTTGAAAAGCGCCTTCAGCGCCGAGTAGAGCTGGAGATGCCGCTCGGCCATGAGAGCCGGGCGCTCGAAGAAATTCTCGACCGCGACGGCGAAGAATTCCGCCGGATTCGTGGCCCCGTATCCTCGGAGCATCGATCGACGGTGGCGGATCCGCCACATCTCCCTTCTCACGAGGTCCCGCCAGGCAACCGTCGAACCTGGGTCGACCAGAGAGGGGACGCCGTCCGCGAATTCGTTCTCGTAGTCGAGAAGATGGGCGAGCTCGTGCAGCACGACGTTGTCTCCGTCCGCGGGGTCGTCCCAGCTCTTCCGGAGGGCGACGGACGACAGAATGATCGGGCCTTGTTGATGGGCCATCCCGTCGAACTCGGCCTCCGCATCGTGCAGGTAATCCAGGTCGAACCGATCGGGATAGAACAAAATGGTCTGGTGGCGTGGGAGCTCCCAGTCCGGCCTGCCGTGCAAGAGCAGCGCGGCACCTGCGGCAACGCCCACCTTCATCTCGCCCGTCACTTTCACGCCGCCCACGCCCTCATACGTCCATTCGTCAAGGACGATCTTCATGTCGTTCTGAAAGCGGCGGCGTGCGGCCGAGTCCAGACGAAGATAGAAAGGCAGACGGCGTTCAAGCCACTCGTGTGCCTCCGGTGGCAACGTCCGTGCCAGAGCCCGCATGCGCCGCAGGGGCTTTCGCGCGGAAAGTCCCAGCACGACGACGAGCACGACCACACCGGGAATCCAGCCAATCGGCGTGGCAAGTACACCGATGAGCCCCACGCTGATTCCAAGGATAAAGGCCAGCGCCAGGCGGTACGCAATGAAAGATCGGCTCACGACTTGCATCTCGCCTAACACGACTACGAGCCTGAATGGTTCGGGGCCGAGCCGACTCGAGGACCAACAAGCCCCACGGGGGCAATATCTGCCTGAATCCGCAGGAAGAAATTGCCCGCAGAGACGGGGTATCGTAATGCCTACGTGAGCATCAGCCGGGAATCGGAACTTGGCGTGTCCTTTGTTCGAGCCTCGATTTCAACAGATATCACACGACGACATGCTGCTTCGACTTCAAAACAGCCTCGCTTCGATGGGCTCGGCCATTCGCGAGCAAGAGCGCATCGCGAACAACCTTGCCAACGCGAATACGGTCGGGTACAAACGCCAGCGAACGTTTACGGAAACGCTCGAGGAGTTCGTCGACCATGAAGGCGCCCCTCAATCGTCGCGTATCCAAGAGCATTGGGCGACAATGGAACAGGGCACGCTGGAAACCACGGGAAATGCGCTCGACGTCGCCATCGACGGCGAAGGCTTCTTTGCGCTCACCGACGAAGCGACCGGCGCCCGGCGCTATTCGCGCGCTGGACGATTCACTCTCGACGCCCAGGGCATGCTGCGCTCACCGTCAGGTCATCTCGTCGAAGGCCACGACGGGCCGATCAGAGTTCCCCCGACCGTCAGCGACCTCCAGATTCGGCCGGACGGGTCGATTCATGCCGACGGCCAGGCCATCGGTCGCCTCCGAGTGGTTCAATTCGATAATCCGGAGGGCCTGCAGCGCGTCAATCATGCCGGATTTGATGCCGTCGGTTTGCAGCCCGTCGACTCAGAGGAGTCGAAAGTCCTTCAGGGTCACGTCGAAGGCAGCAACGTCAATCCCCTTTCGGAGATGACCGACATGATCACCCATTTTCGACTCTTCGAGTCACAGCAAAAGATGCTGCAGACGACCGACCAGATTCTGGGACACGTGACGCGGGAGCTCGGCAAGTTCTGACGCCCCGGGACCCGACGCCGAACCAACTACGATATTCGCACCGACCATACATCCAACCCCCATGCTCCGATCTTTACGCACCGCAGCACTCGGCATGAGCGCTCAACAGACAGGCGTCGACAACATCGCACACAATCTGGCGAACGCGAACACGACGGCGTACAAGCGGTCGAACGTCGTCTTCCAGGATCTTCTCTACCAGACCATTCAGGCACAAGGCCAAGCCGAGAATCAGACCGGCGCCCGACCGGCGACCCTTCAGATCGGCCACGGGGCCGCTCCCGTTGCAACGATGCGAAACTTTACGCAGGGAGGTCTCGAGCAGACGGGAAACCGACTGGACGTGGCCATTAACGGAGACGGGTTTCTTCAGGTCCGGATGCCGGACGGCAACGTCGCATATGCTCGCGACGGCGCCCTCAGCATCTCTGCCGAAGGCACACTCATTACGCAGACGGGTCTCTCCATCGAGCCCGATCTGGCAATTCCGCCCGAAGCCACGGACGTCCACATCAGTCAGGATGGTCTCGTTGCCGTGCGCATCGAAAACGAGGCTGAATTGATCGAGATCGGCCAGCTCGAACTGGCTCGGTTCACGAATCCGGCGGGCCTGCACGCAATCGGCGGCAACCTGTTTCAACAGACCGAGGCGAGCGGTGACCCGACGATCGGTACACCCGGCCAGGACGGCCTGGGCTTCGTGCGTCAGGGATACCTCGAAGTGTCGAACGTCGACGTCGTTCAGGAGATGGTGAACCTCATCACCGCCCAGCGCGCCTACGAGATCAACTCAAAGATGGTAACGACGAGCGAAGACATGCTCCAGATAGCCAACAATCTGAAACGATAAGCGATAGCACGTCGAGCGACGGTCGGGGGCCGCAAAGCGGCGCCGACTCATCGACGGATTGTTAGACGATCAGCCCATTCATCGCCCCGGGATTCCACGTGAATCATATTCTCTACCTGGTTGCCCTTCTATCGGTCCTGATACCGAGCACCGGCGCGGCCGTCGGCTCGATCGTGGCGACACGGACCGACGACGTCTCGTCTGAGTCCGTCCGCACGGCCGTCGAAACCGTGTTCGCGCAGCGATTCCCGGACGTCGCGCCGGGCCTCGAGATCCGCGTCGTTCGGATGGGAAATTCCGTCGAATCGGCTTCGGCGCTCCGCGTTCG
>CAZMXY010000019.1:35034-37960 GCA_964570345.1 uncultured Rhodothermales bacterium
TCCGCGTCGTTCGGATGGGAAATTCCGTCGAATCGGCTTCGGCGCTCCGCGTTCGTTTCAATCATTCCGATTCCATTCCCAGAGGCCACGCGCAAGTTCGCCTGCTCACATTGAACGAAGGTTCCTGGTCCGATGCCGGCTGGGCGCTCTTGTACGTTGCGCATTTTGACTCGGTCGCCATCTCAAGGAGCGACGTTCCCAAGGGCGGATCCGTAGCGCCGGGCGACGTCACCTTCGCATGGATGGAAACGACCAAATTCCGAGGGCAGCCGCTTCGCCCCGACGACTGGCGCGCGTTCGGATCCGATGGGCTCTATGCCTACCGCCCCTTGCGTTCCGGTGAAGCTATCCGGGCGGACGATCTTCGCCCACCGTACGTCGCAGAAACCGGCCAAACGATCACGGTCACGTACCGCCGCAGCGGCCTCGATCTGAAAGTGAGGTGTCAGGCGCGAGAGCCGGGGCATCTGGGCGACGTCATTCGAGCCTACAGTCCGGACACGAAGTCGACCTACAAAGTCGTGCTGACGGGCCCGGGCTCGGGCACGTGGAAATCAACCCTGTGAGATATTCGACCATGCAGACCTCCTCGTACGGAGCCGTAATTCTCGCGCTTCTCGCCTCGTGCTCGGCCCTGCCGGTCCGAGCGCAAGTATCCGTTTTCGCGGATCCGAAGGCTGGTGCTCTCGGCGACCTCGTCACCGTGATTCTGGTCGAGCGCACGAGCGCTCATCGACAGAGCGCGTGGAACAACCAATCGAACGGCGCGATTGCGGGCGGCGCCGAGGTCTCCGGGGGAACCGAGCTTTCGGGAAAGTTCGGGCTCGACGCCACGTTCAATAAACAGGCACGAAACAAGAACTCGTCTTCGCAGGAGGACCTCCTGAACGGTACGATCACGGCTCGCGTGACGGAGGTGGATCCGACCGGCAATCTTCACATCGAAGGTGAGCGAAGGCTTAGCGTCAACGGCGAGACCCATTTGCTTCGCGTCTCCGGGGTCATCCGCCCGATCGACGTCCGATCGAACAACACCGTCCTGTCGCCTGATATCGCGAATGCGGACATAGAATACAGGCGCGGCGGCATACACCGGCGATTCTTCCGCCCGGCCCTTTTCGTACGTGCCGGCCTCGTTGCGATCATCGCCGCTGCGGTCGCCATTGGTAGCTGATGATCGACACGCACCCATTCTTCCAGCTTCACGACTCGCCTCCTCGTTTATGAACCCTTCTCTTCGATACGCGGTCCTCGGCCTCCTTCTGGCGGCATTTGCCCTTCCGGCCGGCGCGCAGGAGGCGGGATCGGCCCGACTCAAGGATCTCATCGTCCTCGAGGGGTCCGCGCCGGTGCAGCTGATGGGATACGGACTCGTGGTCGGACTCGATCGCACCGGCGACCGGGCGCGCGGCCGGCGCGGATCACCGTACACCGTGCAGAGCATAACGAACATGCTTCGTCGATTCGGGATCGACGTGAACGCCGACATGCTCGCTGCCCGCAACGCCGCGGCGGTCATGGTTACGGCCACGACGACGGCGTACAACGGGACCGGAAGTGCACTCGACGTGACCGTTTCGGCGCTCGGCGACGCTCGATCGCTCTCCGGCGGCGTTCTGCTCCAGACTCCCCTCCTCAATGCCATGACGAACGAAGTGCACGCCATGGCACAGGGTCCGGTCTCCACGGGCGGCATCCTGGCGTCCAGTCTCGGCTCGAGCGTCAAGGTGAATCATTCGAATACCGGCCGCATTCCCAACGGCGCCGTCGTCACGCATGAACCCGGCCTACAGGTAGCGGACGCCCTCGACCTCGGCCTCGTCTTGAAGCGTCCCGACTTTACGAATGCCCAGCGAATCGTCGACGTCATCAATCAAGACCTGCCGGAAGCGGCCGCGCAGATCGACCACGCAGGCAAAGTCTCCGTCAACGTAGCAGGCGTCAACGGGGGTGCCAACGCCTTTCTCGCGCGACTCGAAGACATGGTGATCGACGTGGACGTACCCGCGCGCGTTGTCATCAACGAGCGTACGGGCACCATCGTGGCCGGAGGCGCCGTCCGCGTAAACGAGGTCATGGTAACCTACGGGAGCATCGTCATCTCCACCCAGCAAGAGTCGTTCGTTTCGCAGCCACCGCCACTTTCGGGCGGAGAGACGGTTTCGGCCACCGTCGGCATCGCCGGCATCGAAGAAGAAATGACGCGATCCGTCGTCCTGCCTCCGAATACGAACGTCAGCCAGCTTGCGGCCGCTCTCAACGACCTCGGGCTCACCGCACGAGACGTGATCGCCATCTTCCAGGCGATCGACCGGGCCGGGGCGCTGCAGGGCGAGCTCATCATCTTATAATCAGGGATACGGATGCGAATAGACGGCTTCGGCACCACGAGCGGAACGGCGGGTCTCCCGCTGGACGGCAAGAAACCGCAGAATCCCGAAGCGGCCGCGCGCCAGTTCGAGGAGATCCTCGTGAAACAGATGATACAGACGATGACGAAAGGCTTGTTCGATGGCGGTCTGATGGGCGACGACGCCCCACAGTGGACAGGCGCCTACGGAGAGATGCAGAGCGACGTCCTTTCCACGGAGTTGGCGAAGCAGCTCACCGCCGGCGGTAAACTGGGAATCGCGGAACTGCTGCTGAAGCAATGGGAGCGACAGGGCGACGTCGAGCCTTCACCGGAGGAATCCGACCCAACAATCAATGCATCGAAGCCGGAAACGGGTTCGATCAATCCGTACAGGGAGGCCTAATGATGAACCGTTACGACGGACAGAACCCCGCGAGTCCGATCGCACTCGCCGCCTCTTTCCTCGAGACGCTCGAGGAGGAGCACGCGTCCCTCCTGCGAATGCACGATCACTTTGACCGGCAGATCACGGCCGTTCGCGACCACGATCACGACGTGATCGAAGCCGCGGCA